>JAJZHR010000104.1 GCA_021810815.1 Acidobacteriota bacterium
GTACGACGTCACCATGCACGATGGCAGCCATCTGCGGCTGCGCAAACTGCATGAGGACTTCAATCCGACGGACCGCGTTGCCGCTGTCTCCTCTCTGATGGAGGCGCACAGCAAGGGAGAAGTGCTGACCGGCGTGTTCTACGTGGACACGACGAAGCCGAGCTTCACGGAGATGCTGAACCTGGTGGACGAGCCCCTGGGAACCCTGCCGGAGAGCCGCGTTCGACCGGGCAAGGCTGTGCTGGACAGCCTGATGCAGAACCTGATGTAAAGTGCATGCCGGCACGACGAAGGCCGGCTTGCAACGCAGTGCCAGAAAAGATGAGGTCCGCGCAGTTTCACTCTGCGCGGACCTTCTTCTTTGTGGTCAGGAGGCTGACTTTTCGGCCTCGTTCACTTCGGCTTCGTCCGTGAAAATGGCCTCGATGGTGGTGTCGAACAGACGAGCTAGACGAAATGCCAGCGGAAGGCTGGGATCGAACCTTCCCGTCTCGATGGCGTTCACACTTTGGCGCGATACTTCCAGGCGCTGCGCCAGATCGGCCTGACTCCACTCCCGTTCTGCGCGGAGAACGCGGAGGCGGTTCTTCATCGGTTCCTCCAGAGCTGAATCCGCAACGCGATTCCAGTGGCGACGAAGAAAATATCCATGTTGAAGATGCCAAGGATCAGCACGAACCTCGTCTGGGTGGACATCTGTAGGGCAAATCCAAGCACCGTGTCTCCGACCATGATGGCTGCGAATCCCCAGAGCATCGACCGAACCACAACGGCGCGCACGAACTCGTCTGTCTCGCCGGAAAGGTAACGCGCAATGACCAAGAGCGCGGCCATCATGGGAATGATCGAAAGCACGGCCATTCCATAGCCGGTGGAGGGAGAGAGATGGCCGGTTCTGACCCGGTCGAAGACATATCGGGCGGAGTACGTTACCACCACCAGCGACAGCAGGCATACTCCGAACAACCTCATCGAGCGCCGTTGAAAGGCATTGAGATTTCTATTGCAGCAGATCATGTACTGTTTCCTTTCCTGAAAATCAAGGAAACATTACATGATCTCTTGGCGCGATGTCAAGGGCGCTTGTCATGAATCTATTCTGCGATGAGGGGGGCAGCAAAGGCAAAGCCCGGGATGATCGCCGGGCTTTGCCTTTGCTGGACGGTAAGTTTTTTGAGGATTGCTTGAAGGAAAGAGGCAGGAGCGGGAAGCCGACTATTTGTGGTTGGTGCGGGAGCCGCTGTGTTCGCCAGAGGCGTCGGGCTCGGGGAAGTCGGTGTCGTGGTCTTTCATCATGGCGTCCTGGTCCCGGTGGCCGAGTTGTCCGGCGGTGGAGACGTGCCCTTCGCGACGTGTGGTGGTGGTGGCTGGAGCGTCTTCTTCCGTCGCGCCTTTGCGTATATCGCCATCTGGATGCGTATCGCTCAACTTCGTCATGACTGATCCTTTCGAATGGATACTTACCGTTGCCGAGCTGGTATGGGACGGGTGCAGATGCTGTTGAGCCTGCGCATGGGCGTTTGCGGATGCGGAATGGGAGGCAGGTGCTTGGCGAGCATCATCATCTCCAGAAACGTTCCGCCGTACTTGAGGGCGATGCGCGGGTCGTCCTGGTATGCCGGGTCGCTTTCCGCCTGGTCCAATGGAACCAGGCCGAAGTCCTTCTGCTTCAGCAGAGTCATTAGATGCGGCAACATCACAGTTTCGAAGCCTCCGATGTGCAGCAGCATGACGTATTGGATGTCTCGACCGTAAATGGCGTTGGACATCTCGCGTCCAACGGCGAGGGATTCGGTTGCCGAGCTGAGGTAGCTGGACTTCAGCCAGCGAATCGAAGCAGTATCATGGTGGGCGACGCAGCGGGCGTAGGGGTCGTTCCACGCCCAGTCGTCGAAGCTGAGGCTGACCTCGGCGATGCGGTAGTGGTGGGCCGCCAGCCATGCGCGGACCTCCTCGCGCTTTTCCAGCGTGTCGCCCTCCTGCAGGTAGGGGTAGCGGAACCAGTGCCAGTCCTGGCTGCCCATCTGCTGCTGCAGCACGGGCTCGTCCTTCGCGATGTCCTGCTCGAACTCGGCGGCGGTGTGCGCTCCCAGATCCATGTGCGAGTAGGTGTGGTTGCCGAGGGGGAAGCGGGCGGCCCGCCACATCTTGAGGATGCGAATGTCCGCAGGGCCGTCTTCGAGCTGGCCGGCGTTGACGAAGCCGTAGACGGGCGGAGAGTCGGCCTTTTTGAGCGTGTGGAGAATGCTGCGGGCGATGTGGGAGCGGCTGAGATGGGCGGGGCGGTCGTCGGTGGTGGGCAGGTCGTCCACCGTCAGAGCGACCTTCGCGGGCGGAAGATGGGCAGCAGCGACCGAGGGCCGCGCACACGCTTGCCGCAGGTGAGCCGCAAGCAGCATGCCGCTGGCGGCAACGAGCAGCGAGCGTGTGAAAGGCCTCATAGGGCTAGCGCGCCGGGCGGGGAGAGATGGTGACGCCCATCCCATTGAGCCGGCTGCGGGCGGCAGCAGCTTCGGGCGAGTTGGGATAGCGCTGGATGAGGGCGCGGAACTCGTGGATGCCAGCGTCCTTCTGCTTCAGCGCAATAAAGCACTGGCCTTTGCGGAGCTGCGACGCCGGTATTTTGTTGTTGCCGGGAAACTTCTCCAGCACGGCATCATAGTTCTTGATGGCCGTGGTGAATTTGCCCTGCTTGAAGTCGATTTCGCCGAGATAGAAGTAGGAGTTGCCAGCCAGTGCGCTGTCAGGGTAGTAGCGGATCACGTCGTGGAACTCTGCGCCGGAGAGTGTGTACTTGGCGGCGTTGTAATCTCCAAACGCGGTCTGGTAGAGCTGCTCGACGGGAGGCGCTTGCGGAGTGGCCGGTGCTGTTGCGAGGTCGGGTGCGGCAGCCGCGGCGGGGCCGCCTTCAGCGGGCTGGGAAGCGCTGCTGGCGCCGGGTATGGCGCTGGGCGTTGCGGCTGCGCCGGGGGCCGCCTGGCCGCCAACCGGAGGTGCGTTCTGCTGGAGCGTGGCGTTGATGGACTGTTCGGTGCTCTGGATGTCTGAGACGGACTTGTCCAGCTTGGCGAGCCGGGCGCGCAACTCATCCAGGGAGTCGTTGAGGGACTGGATCTGGCCGGAGACCTGATCGAGCTTCGCCCCGTCGGCCTCCTGCTGCTTGCTGACAGACAACTGGATCGCATCCAGCCCGGTGGATATCTTGTTCACGCTGTCGTTGGTCTGCTGCACCATGTTTTTCAGCACAGCCAGGCGCTCGTCGTCTGTTTGCTGCAGTTTGGACACGGCGTCCTGCAACTGCTGCACCTGGACCTGGAGCTGCACAATCTCTTTGCTGACGGCGAACGCGTTGGGCACTGCCGAGAGAGCGGCGATGGCTACGGTGGAAACGAGGAAACGGGAGGACATCTTCATGGCGGTTCTGTGCCTCGGTTCTGCAAAGCCCCAGTTGTGCAAGGCCGAATTTAGCGGGCCGCAATTGCGCGAACCTATGTTTGCGCGGACCTAAGTTCTGCGTCTCATTCTAGGCCAGCGCAGGATTTCAAAAAAGACCTGCTCCGGTTTGGCGTGGTGCGGGGACGGACGGTCTGCAGGCCGTTCTCCGCCAAGCGCGGTGCGTTTTGCTATCGGCAACGGCGGCCCGAACAATGGTCCGGGCCGCCGTCTGTGAGGCTTTTACGTCCACGCCGACGCAAAGGCTAGCGGTCAATCGAGAACTGCGCGCGGCGGTTCTGCTGCCAGCAGGACTCGTTCTCCTCGGTGCAGAACTGCTTTTCTTTGCCGTAGCTGATGACGCGCAGCCGGTCGGCGGCGATGCCGGCAGAGACCAGGGAGGACTTCGCAGCGTTGGCGCGGTTTTCGCCGAGGGCGAGGTTGTACTCCGCCGATCCGCGGTCGTCGCAGTATCCGCCGATGACCACTTTGATGGCGGGGTGCGAAGCCAGGAAGGCGGCAGCCTTCACAACCGAAGCCTGGGCATCTGCGCTGAGGCTGTAGCTGTCGTAGTCGAAGAACACATCCTGCACGTTCTGCTTGAAGATGGTCTCGTCGGTGTTGTCCGTGGTGGCTGCGGGCACGGTCGGCATCTCGGGCACGCGCACCGTGACGCGGACATTGGCCTCAGTGGTTCCACCATCGCCCTTGGCGGTGAGGTGGAAGTTTGTGGACGCGCTGGGAGCGACGGTCTGGGTTCCGTTGGGAACCATCTGGCCAATGCCGTCGATGGTGACGGTGGTGGCGTTTGTCGTGCGCCAGTTGAGCACAACCGACTGGCCGAGATCAATGGTCGTGGGATCTGCGGTGAGGCTGGCCGTCGGCGCTGCTGCCGGAGGCGGAGCCTCGGCTGGCAGCGGAGGGCTGGTCTGCTTTTTGTGGCAACCCGCAGCCAGGGCGAGCGAGAGCAGGGCGGCGGTCAGCGCGAAGTTCTTCGCGGCGGACTTGCGCTGCGAACTGGCGATCAGAGGATTCATGGGTCTTGCTCCTTAGTTCTTGCGACTTGGGGTCTTGCTGGTGAATATGTCTTCTGGGTAGAAGCGCTGGTTCGATCCAGAAGATATTCAAGAGACGCTAATAGGATGCAACACGCAGCATCTTAGCGGGTAAATTTATTTCCAACTCCAGTTTGGCATGCTGCTTCCACCGGAGTTTGTGAGCTTGTGCCGTTGCGTTCCGTCGGCCAGCATGGACCAGATTTCTGTCCTGCTGCCGGTTTTGCTCTCGAAGACCAGGTGCCTGCCATCAGGAGACCAGGAGGGGAAGTCGCAGCGGCCAGCATCGTGCGTGAGCTGGATCCAGCGGAGCGTGGCGACTTCCATCACATAGATGTCCTGGCCGCCGGGCGCTCCGGGGCCGTATTTGCGGTCCCATGCGAAGGCGAGGAACTGGCCGTTGGGAGACCATGAGGGAGAGGTGGCATAGCCGCCGTCGGTCATGCGCTGCACGCTGCTTCCGTCCGCGTCCATGATGTAGAGCTGCGGCAGGCCCGTGCGCCCGCTGATCCATGCGATCTGGGAGCCGGTGCGGGGGTTCCAGACCGGAGAGACATCGGGGCCGCGGTACGAGGTGATGCGGCGAAGAGCTCCGCCATTCGCGTCGCTGACCCAAATCTCCGGGTCGCCGGTGCGCGAGGAGGAGAAGGCGAGGTGATTGCCGTCTGGCGACCACGCTGGCGAAAGGTTGGTGCCGCCGAAGGCGGGGAAGCTGACCATGCGGTTGAGCAGCATGGAGAAGATGCGGATATTCCAGCCATCCTTGCCCAAAGAGGCGAAGGCGAGGCGGCCGTTGTCTGGCGAGATGCGCGGCGACAGGGTGACGGTTCCGAGGTGCGTGATCTGATGCTGGTTCTGGCCGTCGTAGTCCATGGACCAGATCTCTTTGTTGCCGCCGGACGCGGCGACATAATAAATTTTGCTCTCGGAGATGCCGGGAAGGCCACCGCCGAGGCGGAAGATGATCTCGTCGGCGAAGCGGTGGGCGATCAAGCGGGCGTTCTCGTCGCTCGCTTCTTCGCTGTACTGCTTGCCCAGCACCTGCGGGGACTGCGTGTTCTTGGCGTCGAAGAGCCACCCGTTGACCAGCACGCGGCCGCTGACGACGGTGAGGGAGCCAAACGCGACCATGGCAGCGCTCGCAGGGGCGGCGGACCATTGCGTCACGTTCATCTCCGACGGGGAGCCGGGCATCAGAGGCGGAGCGAGGCTTTTGGAGACGACGTCGAAGATGCCGGCGTTGTTCAGGTCGGCGAAGAGAGTGGCATCGAAGGTGGACTTCAGGCCAGCAATCTGCTGCGTGGCTTGCGGGTCGTTGCCGTAGGGCTTGAAGTTGGCGACGGCGATGCGGATCTTGTCTGCTCCGAGGTTGGTCCCCGTGCGCACCCAGTCCTGCGCCTGGGCTTGGAGAGCGCAGAAGAAAGCGGCGAAAGCGAGAGCCAGCAATGCAAGGGACGGAGCGGAGAGCCGAGTGTGCCGGAGCGACGAGCGTTGCATTTTCACCATTCTAGACGTTTTCCAGTTCGCAAGCTGTTAGGATGCGCATCGCCGACGTTCAGTGACGCGCGGTGGGCTCGAAATAATAATCTACGTTCAGGTAGGAGCCGGCGTAGCCGGCGGGTAAAGGTCCAAAGGTATCAATACGTTGCACGGCGTGGACGGCGGAATAATCCAGCGTTGCGTCGCCGCTGGACTGGGCGACTTTTACATTGCTGACGCTGCCGTCGCGCATGACCTGAAAGGTGACGTAAACCTTTCTTCCATAACCATTTGGGTCAACCTCCTGGGTGAGCCAGTTCTCCGCAACTTTGCGTTTCACCACCTCCACGTACCATCCAAACCGTGATCCAAAATCACCGTTTTCGACGGCTACACTCACGGTGCCGTTGCGGGTTTGCGCGGTGGACATGGCGACGCGCAGCCCGGCCTGCTCGCCGTAGGTGGCCTTGTTGGCCGGGGGCGGAGGCGTGGGGGCGCGCTTGACGGGCGTTGGGGCAGGCTTCTGCGCCTTCTTTGGAGCAGGCGTCGCCTTAACAGGAATCGGAATGGCTTCCGGTGGAGGGATGGGAGCGGCCTTCGGAACCGGAGGCGCTGGGGCGGGGCTGGGAGTCTCCGTGGCGAGAACGTTGTCTGCCGGTGGCTGGGTCTGCGGCAGGGGGATGGCGGAGACCATGGAGGCCTGAATGGCTCCGGCGGTCTCGTTGGACCCCCACTCGTGGCGGTTGAAGGTGAACATGCTGTACGCGATGAGCGCGCCCGCGATGGCGACGTGCATCAGCAGAGCGCCGGCAAAGCTGCCGCCGATGGGCTGAGGCTCGTTCCAGAGGTCGCGTTTTTGCGTGTGCGCCATGATTTTTGCGGTTTGCGTTCCAGCCTTTCGCGCCTGGCCTTTCGCGCCTAGCCTTTCGCGCCGGGGCTGCGGTTTTTCTTGCGGTTGCCCTGATCGTGGATTGCAGATCTACTGCGCGCTCTTCTCCAGCGGCTGGGTGACGATGCTGATGTTGGTGATGCCTGCCTGCTTCACCGCGTCCATCACCGAGGCGAACGCTCCGAAGGGGACTTTCTCGTCGGCGCGGAGATAGATGATCTTCTTCGCGTCTGTTCCGCCCCTGGCGCGCAGCAGCGCGGGCAGATCCTGCAGGTTCACCGTCTTGTCGCCGAGGTAGACGGTCTGGTCCCGGGCGATGGTGACCACGGTCCGCACCTCGGTGGCCTCTTTAACGGACTTCGTCTTGGGAACGGCGACGTCGATGCCGGACTGGAGCACCGGAGCGGTGAGCATGAAGATGAGCAGCAGGACGAGCACAACGTCCACCAGGGGGACGATGTTGATCTCTGCCAGCGAGGTCTGGGTGCGTCCGTTTTGTGAGGTGAAGGCCATCTGGTTTTCCGCTCAAAAAAGCTGGTGGAGTTTGCTGGAAGTCCGGTATTGCTGAAAATTCTGTGTTGCTGAAAATTCTGTCTCGCGAAAGCTCTGGGTATGGGTTGGGAAGGTCTATGTCCCTCTGCCATGCCTCAGGGGCTAAAGCCCTCCGTACTTCACCCACTTGCGGCGGGACTAAAGTCCCGCCC
>JAJZHR010000105.1 GCA_021810815.1 Acidobacteriota bacterium
GCTTCATCACAATCCCCCCCACCTTACGCATAGCCAGTGTCTGACCGGCTGAGAGCCGAGTGTACGGTGGTTCAGGAGGGACGTTTTCCTTGGGTTGCGGCGGGAATCGACTCAGTTAACCGTGACGCGCAAAAGATCCTCAAACCCGCACAATCATCACTTCCGTGGCCTTCATCAGCGCCGCAGCCGTCTCCCCCTTGCGCAGTTGCATCTCGCGCGCCGCCTCGGCCGTGATAATCGACGTGATGCGCTGGTCGCCGATCTGCAACACCACCCGCGCCAGAAATCCGCTCACCTTCACATCCACCACCGTCCCCACCAGTTGATTGCGCCCGCTCACCACGCGAAAGCGGTCGCGGCTCTGCGCCGTCTCCGGCTGCTTGCCCGGCTTCAGCAGAGGCTTCAGGGCAGCCCGCGGTATGCGGTGATGCCCTCCCGGCGTCTTCACCGTCTTCAGCCGCCCCGCCAGAATCCACTGCTTGATCGTCGGATAGCTCACGCCAAGCTCCTGCGCTGCCTCGCGCGGCGTCAATAGAACTTCGGTATTCTGCATGCGATCCACTCCCGGAAGAACAGCCAAATCATTGCACAAGCCCGCCCGCCGCGTCATCGCGCGCCTTCGCCTCCAAAAGGGAAGCGACCCCTCCGGATCGGTCCCAAAACACACTCCCTCAGACCCCACTAAAAACCATCCATATAAATCCGCAGTGGTGATTCGTATAAACTCGAAGGATGCGAATCCGCTCCATCCTGGCGCTCCCGGCCTCCATCGCCGCCGCCCTCGTCCTCTGTGTCTCCGCCAGCGCGCAATCCGGACCGTCCAGCTTTCTCGCCCGCTACCAGGCCCGCGTCAGCGCAACCCAGGCCGCCCAGCCCCACTGGATCACGCCTCTGGTCCTCGTCACGCCCCGCCTCGAGCAGGAGCTGCGCACCGACTTCGTCCGCCAGCGCAACCCCACCTCGCAGAACATCTGGATCTACGACAATGGCAAGGGCCTCGAACTGATTCCGTTCCGCCGCGTCGAGCTTCTATTCAACACGCCGCCCTTCATCGCCCACGACCAGAAGCACGTGGCCGACGGTTTCGGCGATGTCACCTTCCTCGCCAAATACCGCTTCTACGGCAGCAACGAGCAGCACCGCAACGCCATCGTCACCGCCTTCCTCGGCGGCAGCCTACCCACAGGAAAGAGCGGCAATGGAAGCTGCTGCGCCTCTCTCACGCCAACGCTCGCGGTCGGCAAAGGATGGCGGCGCTTTGATCTCTCCTCCACCGCGGGCGGCACGCTGCCCGTCTCGAACGCGGCCAGACTCGGCCATCAAATCCTCTGGAACAGCGTCGCTCAATATCACGCAGGCCGCTTCTTCTGGCCCGAGTTCGAAATCAACTCCACCTTCTTCAAGGGCAGCGCCAACGACGGCAAGGCGCAGACCTTCGCCACTCCCGGCCTGGTCATCGGCCGCATCCCTCTCACGCATGACGCCGAGGGCAAGCCCGGCCGCCTCGGCCTCACCTTCGGCGCCGGCGAACAGATCGTCCTCACCCGCTTCCACACCTACAACCACGCCCTCGTCTTCACCGCGCGCCTGCCCTTTTAGCCCGGCAGTTTAGCTCAGCAGTCCCATCCGCTTCGCCGTCCCGCTCAGTATCTCCAGCGAAGCGTCAATCTGCTCCCGCGTATGTTCGCTGGTCATAATGGTGCGAATGCGCGCCTTTCCTTCCGGCACCGTTGGAAACGCGATGCCGGTAGCCATCAACCCTGCGTCGAACAGCGCCCGGCTGAACTCCATCGTCTTCTTCCCATCGCCCAGAATGATCGGCGTGATCGGCGTCTCGCTGGCAGGCGTCGTCACACCGCCAATATCAAAACCCGCAGCTCCCAGCTGTTCCTTGAAGTAGCGCGTATTCTCCCACAGCCGCTCGATCCGCTCCGGCTCCTCCTCCAGCAGGTCGAACGCCGCAATGCAGCTCGCCGCCACCGATGGCGGATGCGAGGTGGAGAACAGGAACGGCCGCGCCCGATGGTACAGATAGTCGATCAGGTCGCGCGATCCGCACACATACCCGCCCAGCGACCCGATCGCCTTCGACAGCGTCCCCACCTGCAAATCCACGCGCCCATGGCACCCGAAGTGGTCCACCGTGCCGCGCCCGTTCCGTCCCAGAACGCCCGAAGCATGCGCATCGTCCACCATCATGATCGCCCCGTACTTCTCCGCCAGCGCCGCCAGCCTGTCCACCGGACCAATGTCGCCGTCCATGGAAAACACGCCGTCCGTGATGACCAGCTTGTGTCCCGGCTCGTTTTCGATCTCCTGTAGCAGCTCCTCGGCATGGGCCACATCCTTGTGCCGAAACACCTTGATCTTCGCCCCTGACAAGCGCGCTCCATCGATAATGCTCGCGTGGTTCAACTCGTCCGACAGGATGAAGTCGCCCTTGCCCAGAATCGAAGAAACCGTCCCTGCATTCGCCGTGAAGCCGGACTGGAAAACGACGCACGCCTCCACATTCTTGAAGCGCGCGATCTTCTCCTCCAGCTCCATGTGGATGCGCATGGTTCCGGCGATGGTGCGCACCGCTCCCGACCCCACGCCGTATTTCCGGATCGCATCGATGGCCGCCTCGCGCAGCTTGGGATGGTTCGTCAGCCCCAGGTAATTGTTCGACGCCAGGTTGATCACCCGCTTCCCGTCATAGGTGCACACCGCCGCCTGCTCATCTTCCAGCACGCGGAGCCTGAAGTAGGTTCCGCGCTCCTTCAACTCTTCAATCTGCCGTGTCAAATGTGCCAGTTGCTGGCGGGATGCTGCGGGTGCGGTCATGGTCGAGCCTCGCTGGATTCCTGGTTTGCGTTTCCGTTTTTCGTTTCCGTCTTCCGGTTGCATGTCCCGTCTTCCGGTTGTATGTCCTGTGTTCCGGTCCCGTGTTCCGCAGCAGCAGCCTCCCACGGACCACCCACCATGGTACTGCCGTCCTGGGCCCCCTACCCCGGGCAACCATTTTCCCTTCGCTCGAATCTCATGAATGCCCTACAATTTCTCAGAAGGCGATAACCAGCAAAAGGGATAAGCTCCTGTTCGGATTGCCGGAACCTCGCCTCGTCCTAATAAATAAATTCAGAATCCCCAAAAGGAAACAACCGATGATCCATGTTCAGGGCACCCTCACCCGCAATGCCGGGAAGCTCTTCACGTTAATGCTTGCTGCGGCGCTGTTTGCCGGCTGTCACTCCAAAAAAGGCCCCACTTCGCAGTCCGACATCATGGACATGCAGGCCAAGGCCGCGAAGCTGGCCGCCACCACCGGCTCTCCGCAGACCTTCACCAGCATCAACAGCGCCGGCCAGACCGTCACCACCACCGTCCAGCCGCCCTCCAACGGGGCTCCTGGAGCCATCACCTCCGTGGTCACCGGGCCTGCGCCCACCGCCGGCGGCAACCAGCCTGTGCCAACTGCTCCTGTGGCCTCTGACAACTCCAGCTACAGCTCCGGCCCCGCCACCGGCAATCAGGCTGGCCCCGGACAGGCTGGCCCAGGAGCGTCGATCGCCAATGAGTCCACCGCGCCCGCAGCTCCGCCCGCCTCCATCGATGTCCCTGCCGGAACCGCGCTCAGCATCCGCATCAACCAGCACATCAGCGTGAAGACGACGCGTCCCGGCGATACCTTCACCGGATCGCTCGCCGCCCCCATCGTTCAGGGCAACTCCGTCGTCGTTCCCCAGGGCTCCGAGGTGGAAGGTGTCGTCGTCTCCGCGCACAAGCGTGGCCGCTTCAAAGGCGCTTCCATCCTCCAGTTGCAGTTGACCGCCCTCTCCATGAACGGCCGCCGCTACCCGCTCGACACGCGCGACCTCACCCGCACCAAGAAGGGCAAGGGCAAGCGCTCGCTGGCCTTCATCGGCGGCGGCACCGGACTCGGCATGCTCATTGGCGGCGTCGCCACCGGCGGCACCGGCCTCCTCATCGGCGGACTCGCCGGAGCTGGCGCTGGCACAGGAGCGGCAGCCTTCACCGGAAACGGCGACATCAACATACCCGCCGAATCCATCGTGTCCTTCAAACTCGCCGACGACCTGGTCATCCAGCCCTGACCCGCGGACGTACACAGCAGCAACCATCCACAAAGCAAGCCCCAAAAAGTCCCGCTCAGCTCCGAGCGGGACTTTTTGCATTTGCTCTCCCTGAAAACCTGAAACTGAAAACTGAAAGCTCCATCCCCGCCAGGCCCCTCCTCGACTTCACCCGCCCCGCACCAATATGCTGGTAGTTTCAGAGAGCATTCCCCTTATGACACAGAGCACAATCGCAATCCACCTTCCCGACGGCTCCATCAAGACCTTCCCCGCAGGCTCCACCGCGCACGACGTCGCCATGAGCATCTCTCCGCGCCTCGCCGCCGCCGTCGTCGTCGCCCGCATCAAGCCCGCGCGCACGACCCAGGCCTCGCCCGCCACCACCTCGCCCGATGCCGAGGCCAGCTCCGAAGACTCCATGTACTCCGCCAGCGAGCCCGCCGCGGAGAGCGTCATCGACCTCTCCACTCCCATCACGGAAGACGTCTCCCTCGAACTGCTCAAGGAGAATGACCCCGAAGCACTCCGCGTCGTCCGCCATTCCGCGGCCCACGTCATGGCCACCGCCATCCTCGAGCTGTTCCCGGAGACCAAGCTCGGCCATGGCCCCGCCACCGACGCTGGCTTCTTCTACGATGTCTACCGCCCCACTCCCTTCACGCCCGACGACCTTGCAAAAATCGAAGAGCGCATGGCGGAAGTCGTTGCCCGCGACCAGAAGTTCGTCCGCGAATTCGAGCCGAGGGAGCAGGCCCTGGCTGGCTACCGGCAGCACCACGACTTCATGAAGGTCCACTTCATCGAGCGCTTCACCCGCAACGGCGAAGACGTCTCCCTCTACCGCAACGGCTCCTTCGTCGACTTCTGCCGCGGTCCGCACGTCCCCTCCACCGGCCGCGTCAAGGCCTTCAAGGTCATGTCCATCGCCGGTGCCTACTGGCTCGGCGACGAGAACAACCCGCAGCTTCAGCGCATCTACGGCACCGCCTTCTTCAACAGGAAGGATCTCGACGCCCACTTCGTCCACCTCGAAGAGATCAAGGCCCGCGACCACCGCGTCCTCGGCAAGCAGCTCGACCTCTTCTCCATCCAGGAAGTCGCCGGCGCCGGCCTCATCTTCTGGCATCCCAGGGGAGCCATGATCCGCAAGACTATGGAAGACTGGATGCGCGACGAGTGCCTGCGCCGCGGCTACTCCCTCGTCTACACCCCCCACGTCATGCGCACCGAACTCTGGAAGATCAGCGGCCACGAGGGCTTCTACTCCCAGAACATGTACACCCCCATGGAGCTCGACGACGCCGACTACCGCCTCAAGCCCATGAACTGCCCCGGCCACATCCTCATCTACAAGAACTCGCCGAAGAGCTACCGCGACCTCCCCGTGCGCTACGCCGAGCTCGGCAACGTCTACCGCTACGAGCGCTCCGGCACCATGCACGGCCTGCTCCGCGTCCGCGGCTTCACCCAGGACGACGCCCACATCTTCTGCACCCCCGCCCAGATCGAAGACGAAGTCGTAGGCTGCATCGACTTCGCCCAGTCCGTCCTCACCACCTTCGGCTTCACCGACTTCAAGGTCGAGCTCTCCACCTGGGACCCGAAGGACCGCAAGAACTACGCCGGCTCCGACGAAAACTGGGACCTCGCCGTCAGCTCGCTGCGCAGCGCCCTCGACCGCAAGGGCATCCCCTACCGGACCATCCCCGGCGAAGCCGCCTTCTACGGCCCCAAGATCGACATCAAGCTGGTGGACGTCCTCGGCCGCCTCTGGCAGCTCTCCACCGTCCAGTTCGACTTCAACCTCCCCGCCCGCTTCGACCTCGAATACGTCGGCGAAGACGGCGCACGCCACCAGCCCGTCATGGTCCACCGCGCTCTCTTCGGCTCCGTCGAGCGCTTCTTCGGCGTCCTCATCGAGCACTATGCCGGCGCATTCCCCCTCTGGCTCGCCCCCGTCCAGGTCGCCCTCGTCCCCATCAGCGAAAAGCACCTCGCCTACGCCGAGCAGGTCAAGGCGCAACTCGAAGCCGCAGGCCTTCGCGTCGAACTCGACTCCCGCAACGAAAAGATGCAGGGCAAAATCCGCGACTTCAGCCTCCAGAAAATCCCCTACATCCTCGTCATGGGCGACAAGGAATCCGAATCCGCCAGCGTCAACGTCCGCCCCCGCGGCAAATCCCAGGGCGAATCCATGCCCCTCGCCGACTTCATCGCAAAAGCCAGCGAATTGACCACAACCAAATCAACGGATCTCTGATTCTCAACGACACCTTGCGCCTCTCTCCTTCATGGTCATATCCTATGGTCATGAGCACCGCAGGCACACCTTCGAAGAAGATGCTTCCGCACTCCGCGAAGGTCATCACCCTGCCTGCCGGAGAGTTCAAGGCAAAGTGCCTCGCCCTCATGGACGAGGTTCAGGCCACCGGAGCCACCATCGTCATCACCAAGCGCGGCAAGCCCGTCGCCCGTCTCGTCGCCCCCGCCGAACCACAGCAACCACCCTTTCGCTCCCTGCGCGGCCGCACCAAGGGTTCCATGACCTATGCCGATGACCTCATCTCCCCCATCGAGGGCGTCGACTGGACCTGGGACGCGGAAAATGTCTGAAAGCGCGTTGCTGGACACGCACGCCTGGATCTGGCTCATGGAAGATGATGATCGGCTTTCGAGCAGGTCGATCAAGATGATCGACGAGTTCCAGTTCCGCTCCTCGCTGTTTGTCTCTGCCGCCTCCGTTTGGGAACTCGGCAATCTTGAACGCTCTGGACGGATCACTCTCCGTCTCCCCTTGGAAGAGTGGCTCCGCAAGGCGTACAGCGACGGAGGAGTTCAACAGATCTCCATCAACGATAAAATCGCTCTCGCCTCGACCCGGCTGCCGGGAGAAATCCACCGCGATCCTATCGACCGCATCCTTGTGGCCACCGCGCGGCTCCATGCCCTCACGTTGCTCACCCGCGACAGGCTCCTGCTGTCATACGCCGATCATGGCCACCTCATAGCGCGCAAGATCTAGCCCATCGACCGAAGTTCCATCGACCGCATCGTACAATTTCCTCAAACGCCACATCGAGGTCACACAGGTGCGCAAAACCGTCCTTCTACTCACTCTCGGAGCACTCGCCATCACACAACCCATCCATGCGCAGAGCCTCTCCGCCGACGGCGCGCCCCAGACCTTCCACGCCCTCAGCGAGCAATATCTCGATCAGGTCTACTTCAAATTCTCGCCCACCCTCGCCACGCAGTCCGGCCTGCACCAGTACGACTCCCAGCTGGAGGACTACTCCGCCGCCGCCATCGACCGCCAGATGGCCGCCCTCCACGACTACGAGAAGCGCTTCGACGCCATTGATCCCTCCGCCCTCGACGCCCCCATCGCTGCCGATCGCGAAATCGTTCTCAACAACATCCACTCCACACTGCTCACCCTGGAGACCATCCGCCCCTGGGAGA
>JAJZHR010000106.1 GCA_021810815.1 Acidobacteriota bacterium
GGCCTCCTCCCGATGGCAGGAGGCGCAGTCTTTGGGGGCGGCTTTCGGAGCGGGAGATGGGCTGTGGGCTTGGCTGGGCGCGCCCGGAGGCGATGTGTGCGCAGGCGCTGCCTGCGGAGGCGCACCGAGGGCCTGAGCCACGGCGAGAGCGCATGCGGCGGCAAGCCATGGGAGCGTGAAGAGACTAAGGGTTCGCAATGCGGACCGCCTGGCTGGAGGTGAGTTGAAGGCAAAGCTGGCGTTCGCGGCGGGCATCGTGCGCGCGTCCAGCCTCAGAATAGGCGCGGGCGAGCGCGAGATGGACTTGCAGGTTGCCGGGGTCGAGGCGGAGGGCCTTCTCCAGGTGCTCCGTGCCTCCCTTCACATCGCCTGTCTCCACCATGGACCTTCCGAGTGCGAGTTGGGCCACGGGCAGCAGAGGAGCCTGCTGCACGGCGCGGGTGGCGTAGGGCAGGGCGGCGGCAGGCTGGTTGGTCAGCAGCGACGCCCAGGCCAGCATGGACAGCGCCGAGGCGTTGGTTGGAGCGACCTGGATCTCGCGCTTGAACTGGTCGATGGCCTGATCGGGGTCGGTGGCGAAGAGCAGGTATCCGTACAGATAATGGGCGTTCGCCGCAGTTGGAAAGCGGTCGAAAAACGCATGGAAGGATTGGCTTGCGCCGACGAGGTCGCCGGACATGAAGCGGAAGGCAGCATCGCCGGCGGCGAGGTAGATCGCCTGTTCGCTGGAAGGCACTTCCTTGGGAAGCAACGGCCGCCTGAGTCCGGCGAGGCCGATGCCTTCCAGGAGTTCAGGAGCGGGGGCGTCCTGCCTGGCGAAGAATCCGTAGGCGGTCAGGGCGTCTTCAAACCTGCCGGAGCGGGCGAGCAGGATCGCCTGATGGAAGCGAAGGATGCTCTCGTTGCGCTCCTTGTTGCCGGCTCCGAGGGCCAGACTGGCCTGGATGTCCTGAAGCGATTTATCGTAGTCCGCCGTTTCGTACTCGCAGAGGCCGCGGAGGGCGAGGGCTGCGGTGGCCTGCGGAGTTGAATCGATATAGTGGGTCAGAGCGTCCTGGGCCTCGGCGTAGGCATCCATGCGGTACTGCAGAAGGCCCAGAATCCACCAGCCATCCTTCCATTGCGGATTCAACTGGAGCCCCTGGCGGTAGAGGGCGACCGCCTGGGGAAGATCATTCGCGTCGCGCGCCGCAGATGCCCTGGCGGTCAGCTCGTCGAAGCCGGAGGGAGCGGGGCTCTGAGCGGCGGCAAGACCGCACAGGCAGAACAGAAGCAGGGCCGCGCGCAGCAGGAGATGGCTGCGGGATGCGACCTCGCGGCCAGGTGCGCCGCAGGCTTTGAGGGCGCTGCGGGAAGAAGGATCGCGCGATGGAGCACTTTGCCGGGAGGGTCGGCTGGATGCCGGTGGAGCTGTCATTTTGCCGGCCGTTCCCAACCGTGTATGCTGAAGCGCGACCATCGCAGCAACCCCGTCTCCCAGCCTTCCTCTTTGTCTTCGCAGTTGATTTGCGTTTGGCTCAGGGATTGCGCCGCTTCCGCGTCAGGAGCGTTTGCAGAACCTGCAGCGGGCTGGCGCGGTCAGCAAGAAGCAGCGCGCCAGCCCGGAACGGAGCAATCATAGCACGACGATGGCCAGCGCAAATCGGTAGCAGAAGGGGGGCGCGCGGGCCTGGAAAACGCCTTTGGGCGATGGGGAAAGTCCTCATTTTCCCTTTACAAAAACAATTTAGTAACAATTCAAACATTTTTCTTGACAGTGGCTATCTCTCGCGTTTACAAATCTTGGCGATCCGGTGGTAGCGTTATCCGCGCTGCCAAAAACGTTTTACAAGAAAACAGGCGAGTCTTCCGCGGAATTCCAAGCGGGGAACCGGCTTTTGCGGCAATGCACATTCTAGGTAATTGGGGAGGCAAGTCTATGGGGTACAAGGAAGCAAACAAAGGGATTTCGGTCTCGAGGGCAGGCTCACAGCCGCCATCAATCGGCTCCAGAAGTTCCACGGCGCGTCGGCTGCTCATGGGGATGCTGGCGGTGCTGCTTGTGGCCTTCGCCGCAACCGGCTATGGCCAGCAGTTGACCGGCACGCTGAGCGGCACGGTGACCGATCAAACAGGAGCGGCGATACCAAACGCCGCCATCACGCTGAAGAGCCAGACCAGCGGCGACGTTCGCACCTCGGTGGCGGATGGGAGAGGGTTCTTCGCCATCACGGCGGTGCAGCCATCCACGTATACGCTGATCATCTCGGTCAAGGGCTTCTCCAACTGGCAGCAGAACGGCATCGTGATGAACCTGGGCGACCAGCGCTCCATTCCCAACATCAAGCTGGCGGTTGCCAGCGCTGGCCAGCAGACGGTCACGGTAGTGAGCGACGAGACGCGGGTTCCGCTGGACAGCGGCGAAGTGAGCACGACGCTGACGACGCAGACGATCGAGGAATTCCCGCTTGCCGGGCGCGATGCCGGCGAGTTGCTGAAGATCATGCCCGGCATGACATTCAACAACGGCCTGAAGCAGGGCAGCGGCTTTGGCGACCAGGTGGTGGGCAGCAACACCGGCCCTGTCGGCCAGTTCTCCTCCAACGGGACGCAGCCGAATGGCTCGATGGCCTACATGCTGGACGGCGCGAACCTGACCGATCCTGGCAACGCGGGCACGCAGATCGCCAACATCAACGCGGACATGACGGCGCAGATCAAGGTGCTGACGAACTCCTACAGCGCCGAGTATGCCAAGGGCCCGACCATTTTCGAGGCGTTCAGCAAGAGCGGCACCTCGAAGTACCACGGCGAAGCCTATCTCTATGCTCAGAACAGCGCGTTGAACTCGGTGGATGCCTACACCAAGAGCCAGGGCGGCACCAACGCGAACCAGCACTTCTATTACTACGGCGGCAATCTTGGCGGCCCGGTGAAGATTCCTTTCACCAGCTTCAACAAGCACGGCGACAAGTTGTTCTTCTGGGGCGGCTATGAGTACATGGCGCAGCAGCCCGCAGGCGCGATCATCAACTACAACGTGCCGACGCCGGCGCAACTGGGTGGCGACTTCAGCAACACGGGTGTTCCCGCGCAAGCGATCAGCACGTGGACCCAGGCGTATGCACCTCTCAACGCCAATCTTCCTACCGGGGTCTCCTCTACCTTCGTTCCCAAGTCGGCCTACGATCCCAACATCCTTGGTGTTTTGAAGCTCTACCCCAAGCCGAACGAGACTCCGTCGTCCGTCAATGGCTGGAACAACTATTCGTACGTCAACCAGGTGCCCCAGAATCGCTGGGAGGCAACGGGCAAGCTCGACTACGCGATCAGCGACAGCACCAAGCTGACCGGCTCCTACACCTACCAGAAGGAAGTTGACCAGCATCCGATCGCGATCTGGTGGGCTCCGCCGTGGACGCTGCCCTACGCATCGCCCGTGGTCGCGCCGACCAACTCTCAGGTGGTGATGGCGAACCTGACCCACGTGTTCAGCCCGACCACGACGAACGAGTTCGTGTTCACGCTGTCGCGCTACATCAACGTAAGCTCGCTGGGAAATGCCAAGGCGGTCGACCGCACCAACCTCGGCTTCAATGTGAAGGGTCTGTTTGGGACCACGACCTCGCAGATCCCGAACTTCGAGGGTCCATGGGGCGGCTCGATGCCGAACATCCAGGAGTTCGCCTTCAATGGTGGATTCCAGGGAGCGGACGGCTTCGGCGCGATCAAGAAGTATCCTGCGCTGTATGACAACTTCACCAAGGTTCTCGGGACGCACACCATGAAGGTGGGAGCGTACTGGGACACGGAAGACAACGTCCAGTCCAGCTCTGGCCCCGCGAACGGAACCTACAACTTCGGCGGCGGACTCTCCACCGGCAACGTCGTCGCCGACTTGCTGATTGGGCGCCCTGCGAACTACCAGCAGCAGAGCTCCATACCGACGATCGACCTGAAGTATCACCAGTGGTCGCTCTATGCGCAGGACTCGTTCAAGGCGAACAGCCAGTTGACGTTGAACTACGGCATCCGCTTTGACCACCTTGGACAGTGGTATGGCACTCAGCCGGGACTTCAGGTATGGGACCCTACCACGTATGACAATTCTGCTGCGGCGCCGGCCAATACGGGTCTTTCGTGGCACGGCAAGAATTCCGCAATCCCTGTATCCGGCTGGAAGTCGCCCTTCCTATACGCCGAGCCTCGTCTTGGTCTGGCGTATGACGTGACGGGCAAAGGCAACACGGTCATCCGTGGCGGCTTGGCGCTCTTCCGCTACCAGGTGTCGGCGAATGATTCCGGCAATGTAGCTGGTGGTCCGCTGGGGTCGTTCACCTACCAGACGAATGCGAATTTCGAAGGGTATTCATCTATCGGCGGCTTCACACCGCCTTCAGGTGTGAGCCAGAGCGGGTACTTGAACGGAGCCAGCGTCGCGGCGATGCAGCAGGGGGACAACCGTACTCCGGAGACCCTCGACTGGAACCTGACGTTTTCGCAGGCCCTGCCCAAGCGGACGGTTCTCGAAGTGTCCTACGTTGGCAACAAGAGTTCCAACGAACTCATCAACGGCCAGAACGGAAAATACCTCGACATCAACAATGTTCTGCCCGGAGCCTTCTTCCGGAAGGATCCAATCACTGGCCAGAACATCACCCCGTCGTTCCCCGGCACCAGCTACAACACGAATGATTTCCGCCCGTACCTGAACTATGCGGATATCTACCTGATCAGCCACGGCAGCTATGCGAACTACAACTCTCTCCAGGCGACCCTGAACCGGCAGAGCACTCGCTTCAGCTTTGTGATGAACTACACGTTCAGCAAGGTGATGGGCATCTGGGACGGCAATAGTTCGAATGGATCGGGCAACGGCACGATGGTCGATCCTTTCCACCTGAAGGCCAACTACGGTCCGCTGGCCTATGACCATACGCAACTGCTGAACCTGACGTACGTCTGGTATACGCCGAACTTCTTCCATGGCAACCGGATTATCGCGGGCGCCGTCAATGGTTGGGAGATGTCGGGTTATACGACTCTCCAGAGCGGCGCGCCCCTGCAGCCGAATCTGGGAGGCAACCTGAACGCCACCTATCCAAGCAGCCTTCCTGCGAACGACTACATCAACCTGCCGAACGGATTGCAGGCCAATGCAGTCAACCCATCCACGTGGTTCGGCACCAATGCGTACAACCTGCTGATGCCTGTTCTTGCGTGCAACCCGGCCAAGAATCTTGCGAGTGGCCAGTACTTCAACCCGAAATGCTTCCAGGCTCCGGCCCAGGGGCAGCAAGGCAACCTGATCTGGCCTTACATGAGGGGGCCGGCGTACTTCGACAGCGACCTTGGCGTCTACAAGAACTTCGCCATCACGGAGACCCAGAAGATTCAGTTCCGGGTATCTGCGACGAACTTCCTGAACCACCCCTTGCGTCAGTTCGGCCTTGCTGGGAATGGCGATCAACAGTTGAGCTTCGTCAACCCGGATGGCAGCCTGTCGCAGACGAATACCAACACAACAACCACCGGAAAGCCGGCATTTATTGTCGGAGCCCGCAACATGCAGTTCGCCTTGAAGTACTACTTCTAGGCTTCAACTGCATCGCTATACTCAATGGGGCGGCTCAATGCCGCCCCATTGATATTTTCAGGGGATGGATGATGAAGCCGAATATCTGGCGGAGTTTCGCGGCTGGAGTCGCGGTGGCTGCTGCGGGCATCACTTTGCTGCACGCATCCCAGGCGGACAGCGCCATCCGGTTCGAGTTGAAGCATATTTCCTTCAGGCTGGAGAATGACGAGACGCCTGCGAAGAATGCTCCGGAGACGATGGCTGGCGGTGTCGCGGTCTTCGACTACAACGGGGACGGCAGGCCGGACATTTTCTTTGCGAACGGTGCGAATCTCGCCACGCTGAAGAAGGACGATCCAAAGTACAGGGACCGCTTGTTCCGCAATGATGGGAACGGCGTGTTCACCGACGTGACGGACAAGGCCGGGTTGGGCGGTTCCGGATTCGACGTCGGGGTGGCTGTGGCGGACTACGACAACGATGGGCATCCAGACATCTTTGTGGCTGGAGTGCATGGCAACACGCTGTACCACAACAACGGAAACGGCAGCTTCGCGGACGTGACGGAGAAGGCCGGTCTGGCTCGCTCGGTCGATCCGGAGTATGGTCCTCTGTGGGCCGTTGCCGCCGTGTGGGTGGATGTGAACAACGATGGCCTGCTGGATCTCTTCGTGGTCAATTACCTGCAATGGACCTACTCTTCTACGGCTCTCTGCTCGGGTGGAGGGATGGCGGACTACTGCCATCCCAGGTACTACAAGGGGCTGCCGAATCAGCTCTTCCTGAACAAGGGGGATGGGACTTTCGAGGATGTATCGAAGCAGTGGGGCATCCGCGAGCATGTGGGCAAAGGCATGGGCGCCGGGATGGCCGACTATGACCTGGACGGCAGGCAGGACATCTTCGTGCCGAATGATGCCTCGTATGCTTCTCTGTTCCACAACACAGGGAGCAAGTTCGAGGAAGTGGCCTTCGAGGCGGGGGTGGCGCTGCCGGAGGATGGCAACTTTATTTCAGGCATGGGCCTGGACTTCCGCGACTTCAACAACGATGGATATCCCGACATCGCAGTGGTGGCGCTTGCCCGGCAGACCTTTCCTCTCTTCCAGAACAAGGGGGACGGCGAGTTCAAAGAGGTGACCACACCGAGCGGCATGCGGGGCCTGAGCATGCCCATGTCGGGCTTCGGGGCGGCGCTCTACGATTTCGACAATGATGGATGGAAGGATCTCTTCGTTACGCGGGGCGATGTGGAGTCGATCTCGGTGATGGGCATGAAGATCGACCAGGCGAACACGGTGTTTCGCAACCTGGGGGCGAGCGGGAAGTGGGAGGCGCTGACGGAGGAGGCGGGCTTCGGTGCTGCTCCTGCGGCTCGGCACCGCGGATGCGCGTTCGGCGATCTGGATGGGGATGGGCGCGTGGACATAGTGGCGACCGCTCTGGGCAAGGACGCGGAGATATGGATGAACCGCAGCCCAAATGCGGGGCACTGGCTGGACGTCGCGCTCACGGGCACGCGCAGCAACCGCGACGGGATCGGAGCGCGCATCAAGGTGGTGAGCAAGCGCGGCGTTCAGTACAACCACATGACCACCAGCGCGGGGTATGCTTCGTCCAGCGACGGGCCGGTGCATTTCGGCCTGGCGGGGGACAGCCGGGCGGAGTCGGTGGAGATCCACTGGCCTTCGGGGATTGTGCAGACGCTGCAGAATGTGGGAGCGGACCAGGTTCTGAAGGTGACGGAGCCGGCGAAGTAAGCGGAGGGCTGGCCTGGGATGGCCGTTGAGAGTTGCGACGGCGGGCCGGGTCTACTCGATGCTGCCGAGCTGCCGCATGAGGGAGGCTTCTGCGCCGGGAAGGCTCGGGGTCGATGCTGCGGCGGACGTGGTCGAGGCCGATCTGGCGCATGAGGTTCGAAATGTTCCGGGGCGGCGAACATTTTGAGGGTCTGGATCGTATTGTTA
>JAJZHR010000107.1 GCA_021810815.1 Acidobacteriota bacterium
CAACAGCGTCAAAGGCGGGGCGACGGCGGACCACAGCGGCTGCTTTCCTGGGCATAAGGTTCCAACCAGCCTCATCAATCCTTCGCTCCAGGCTCTGCTGAACGTGATGCCGCAGCCCAACTTCTCCGACCGCACTATCAGCGCCGGCAAGTATAACTACATCACGAATTACACAGGGAACGACCCTGTGACGCAGGAGATCTTCCGCGTAGACTACGACCCCACGGACAAGCTGCGGATGTTTTTCCGCGGCGAGTTCATGACGGTGAACGATGACGCATACTCCTCGCCGGCGAACAAGCTGCCGTGGCTGATGCGGGTGAACTATCAGACATCGCACCCCAACCTTGCCTACGACATGACCTACGCATTCACACCGACGCTGCTGAACGAGCTTACGGTCGGCACCTCGGGATTTGGCGAGACCCAGCTCTACAGTCAAGCCGATCTGCTGAAGGCGACGAAAAGCCCCAGCGGCTATAACATCGGCCAGCTCAACGCGGCCAACAACCCCTTGAATCTCTTTCCAGCGGTGAGCTTCGGCGGCATCACCGACGCCGCCACCTACGGATGGGATTCGCGTTTCCCCATGTACGACCGGACCCGGCAATACCAGGTGACCGACAGTGTCAGCAAGGTGCTGGGAGAGCACAATCTCAAGGTCGGCTTGAACCTGGAGACGGACCATTATCTTCAGGCCCACTCTTCGGCCGGCGTGCCGGAAGGCTCCTTCTCCTTCAACAGGGATGTCAACAACCCCAACGACAGCAACTACGCCTACTCGAATGCCCTGCTGGGGAACTTCGACAATTACAGCGAGCCGACCAGCCGGGACGACTACAACCCGCGGATCTACATCATTGAAGGCTACGTACAGGACCAGTGGCGCGTGACCCCCAAGCTGACGCTGGACTATGGGACGCGCTTCGCCTGGGCCAGGCCGCCGTCGCTGCAGATCGGCGCCAATTTTGTTCCCAGCCTGTATGTTGCGGGCCAGACTCCGGTGCTGTACCAGCCTGTGAAGGTGGGCAGCAAGACCGTGGCGGTAGACCCGACGACAGGGAAGACCTATCCGGGAGCCTACGCGGGCCTGTTCGTGCCGAACACGGGCAGCCTGACCGATGGCTTGATCACCACCAAGAGCAAGGGCTATCCGGAAGGGTTGGTCAATGGCACAGGGTTGCAATTCGCTCCGCGCTTTGGCTTCGCCTTCGACCCTCGCGGAGACGGCAAGACCGCGATCCGCGGCGGCTTCGGCGTCTTCATCAATCCTTCGACGCAGATCGGGCAGGAGGGCGATATGAGCCACAACCCGCCGATCGAATTCGTTCCGGAGCAGTTCTACGGCAATATCAATAGCTTCCTGAGCGCGGGCAGCCTGATTGGACCATCCAACATCGGCAGCGCCTTCGCCTTGCATCCGCAGGAGACCAGGGTTTTCAGCACAAGCCTGGGTATCCAGCAGGACGTGGGCTTCGGCACGGTGATCGGGATCGGCTATGTCGGCAATGTGGCCCGGCATCTCACGGGTCAGCGCAACATCAACGAGGTTCCCTACGGCGCCCACTTCCAGCCGCAGAACTTTATCGTTCCGGGAGACCCGAAGAGCGGCGTGAAGTCTGACAACTTCTTTCGCCCCTATCCCGGATTTGGCAACCTGGTCTACAGAACAACCGACATGACATCGAACTACAACTCTCTCCAGGTCACAGCGACGCGGCGGTTCAAGAATGGATTGGAATTCGGACTGGCCTACACCTGGTCCAGGGCGATGGACTACACCGACAGCTATGACGGCAGCGTGGCCACTTACCAGCCCCTGCGCCTCTGGAACTATGGACCGCAAGGGACGGACAGGCGCAACAACCTGGTGATCAACTATCTGTACAGCTTGCCCAGGGGCAGCCAGATGTGGAGCAACTTCGCCACGCGGGCGCTGCTGGACGGATGGCAGATATCCGGGTTCGTCACCTACATCAGCGGCAATCCGGCGGCCTTCGGCTACTCCATCACAGGCAATCCGGATCTCACGGGCGGCGGCGACGGAGCTCGCATCGTGCTGACGGGCGACCCGAAGCAGGGAGCTCCGGGCACGTTCGACCATTGGCTCAACACCAGCGTCGTGCAGGCGCCTACGCAGTCGTACATCGACGGCACAGGCAATCTGGTTTTGTCGAACGGCGTCTCCCCGAAAGTGGACTACTACAATCCGGGCTACTACGACCTCGACACGGCGCTGTTCAAGAACTTCCTAGTCAAAGAGAGGTTCGCGGTGCAGTTCCGTCTGGAGAGCTACAACACGCTGAACCATCCGGAGTTCAACGGTGTGAATGGCAGCGCCACGTTCAAAGGCACCGGAGCGAGCGCCATCCAGACAGACACGACGCTTGGCCAGATCAATGGCTCGGCTGGACCACGAGTGCTGCAGTTGGCGGGCCGCATCAACTTCTAACGGGAGCCTCGGAGCAAGAGGCTCTCCCCAACCCTCCCCCGATGACTTGATTTGGCCGGCGATGCCTACTTGGGCCGCCGGCCCATTTTTTGTTGCACGCGATTCGCGCAAGCGCTCTGCCGATCCCGTGATCGCTCTGCTGTGCCCGCGAACTCTCTGCTGATCCCGAGAGAGACTGCTGATCCAGCGCGCTGGGAAGGGAACTGCTGCCAATTGGTATGATCAGACCGCGTATGCATGCCGCCATCAGACCGCTCACGTTGACCATGGTGGCGATATACCTGCTGGCCACGCTTGCCGTGGGCTACCTGTTCCGCGGCAGCGCAGAAGCCTCCGCCCAGTTCCTGCACGCGCGGAGGACGCTGCCAACGGCGATCACGGCGATCGCGTTCCTAGCTGCGAATTGCGGAGCTCTGGAGATTCTCGGCCTGGTGGCGGCGAGCGCGAAATACGGCATGCTGGCCCTGCATTTCTACTGGATCGGCGCCATTCCGGCGATGCTCTTTCTCGCTCTCTTCATGATGCCGATCTACGCCGAGAGCAGGGCATTGACCGTGCCGGAGTTCCTGCGGCTGCGGTACGACGAAAAGACGCAAATCCTGAATATGATAGCGCTCGCGCTCATGATGGGATTCGTTTCGGGAGTCAGCCTCTACGCCATCTCCACGGTCCTTGGAGTCTTTCTGGGATGGACGTTTCCCCAGACGGTGCTGCTGACCTCTGCCGTGGTGTTTTGCTATGTATCCGCCGGCGGTTTGAAGGCCACCATCTACAACGAGGTGCTGCAGCTCGCGATCACCATTCTGGGGCTGGCTCCGCTGGCGTATTCGACGCTGCGCCAGTTCCATGGGCTGCGCGGAATCGCTGCGAAGCTTCCGCCAGGCATGACGCACGTGTGGAGCGGTGTGCCGCTGATGGCGCACGCGACGGCGACGATGGATGTTTTTGGCATCGTCTTCGGGCTCGGCGTGGTGCTTAGCTTCGGCTACTGGTGCACGGACTTCCTCCTGATCCAGCGGGCGCTCGCGGCCAGAAACGTGGAAGGCTCCATTCAGACGCCCCTGATCGCAGCCGCGGTGAAGATGTTCTTTCCGGTATTGGTCGTGGTGCCGGGGCTTGCGGCGGCAGCGCTCTTCCGCAAGGGCATACCCGGTGGCTTCGACCACGCTTTGCCTGCGCTGATGCTCCGCGAGTACGGCCCATGGCTGCTTGGGCTGGGGATCTCGGCCATTCTGGCGAGCCTGATGTCTGGCCTGGCTGGCAACATCAACGCGCTGACCACCATCTGGACGCACGACCTTTACCGCACCTACCTGCGCCCGCATCAACCCGATGCGCACTATGTTCTCGTGGGGAGGCTGTCCACGGTTGGCGCAACAGTGTTCAGCATGGCCACCGCCTACGTCGCCTTCCGGTACAGCAGCCTGATGGACTACCTGACGCTGCTGTTCTCATTCTTCAACGCCCCTATTTTCGCCACTTTTCTTCTGGGGATGTTCACCACCTGGGCGACGCCCACGGCTGCTTTCTGGGGCCTGATCTGCGGCATGTTGGCCGCGCTTGCGCACAACCTCGCCTTCGATTTCCAGTGGATCGCGTACGGCAGCCAGATGACCGCCAATTTCTACGGAGCGATCATCGGCTTTGTCACTTGTATCGCAGTCACCATCGCCGTGAGCGGCTTTACCAGCCCGAAGCCGTTGGCTGAACTGGGCGGCGTCACGTATCAGACGCGGCGCTCGGCGACGAGGCCCATTGCTCGGCAGACATGGGTCTTTGCCGGGATTCTGCTGGCGGTGTGCGTCCTGCTGAATTTCCTGTTTCGATGAGAGGATGCGCCCGCTTGCGCGAGCCGAGCGCTCCCGGTCCGGGGAGCTGAGCTATGCTTTCGCTGACGCCGCCCTGGCTGGCCCGGTCGAGTTTCGCACCACCAGATAAGGCTCGATGGCGAACTGGCTTCCAGGAGCGTGGGGGTCTGCTTTCGCGCCTTCGAGAGCCTTGAAGAACAGCCCTGCCAATTCATCGCGCGCGGTTCGCAGCGTGGTGAGCGGAGGCCAGAGCAGATCGCAAAGATCGATGTCGTCGCAGCCAATCACGGAAAAATCGTTGGGCACGGAAAGGCCGCTTTCACGGATGGCCCGCAGAGCGCCGATGGCCGTCAAGTCGTTCGCGGCGAGCAAGGCTGTGGGACGGTTCTTCAGGGACAGAAGCTCGCGCATCGCCCTCTCTCCGCCGGGAACCCGGTAGTTGCCCACGCGGACGAAATCCGGCTTCACCGCCATGCCGTTCTCCTGCATCGCCGTGGCAAACGCCTGGAAGCGATGGTCGGAGATGCTGCGGCCCAGAGATCCGCCGATGAAGCCGATCTTGCGATGGCCCAACGAGCGAAGGTGCGCGATGGCGCTGGTCATTCCCCTGGTCGTGTCCACCAGGACATCGCTCAAGCCGGAACCGGTCTGGCGGCGGTCCATGGTCACCAGAGGGACGCGATTGTGGATGAGCGACTCGATGGGGCCGGTTTCGATCTCCGACGCGAGAAGGGCGACGCCGTCTACTTTGCGGATGAGCATCCTGCGAACGGACTGCTGGATGCGCGAGGGATGGAACTCTGTGGTGGCCATGAACATTTCGCGGTCATTGTCCACGAGTATCCGCTCGAAGCCTCGGATGACCTCCGGAAAGAATGGATTGGTGATGTCCGGAATGATCAGGCCGTAAACGCCGCTCTTGCCCTGCTTCAGCGTGGTGGCGTTGCTGTTGGGGAAGAACTGCAGCTCCTCGATCACCTGTTGCACGCGCTTGGCCGTTGCCGGCCGCACGGCGCTGGACCCATTAATAACCCGCGATACGGTCGCGCTGGAAACGCCTGCGATCTTCGCGATGCCACGCATATCCATATATTCATTTCCAAAATACTACAAACGGGCGCGATTCGAGGCTGCGGAGGCAGAGCGCGGGCCTCCTCAAGGTGCGTCCCTGCGGCTTCTGCGTAGCAGCGGCGATTGGACGGCGCTGCGCTATTTCGCCTCTGGAGCAAGGCGATAGTGCCCTCCACGCGCTGTGTTCAGGGTGATCCGCCCACCGCTGCTGGCGGACGACCCTGTGGGCCGTCCATTCAAGCGCACAGGGAGATCTCCCCACGGACTCTGCACGGTCAGCGGGCCGCCCACCTCGCTCACGATCTCAATCCATGGGACCTGGCCGTGGCGCTGTTCGCTGGAGACGAGGAATGCTCCCTTGGCGCGCAACCGCGTGAAGGAGGCGTCCATCGACGCGGGCCAGTCAGGAAAGACGCGCAGCACCCCGTCCTCGTGTTGCAGCAGCATGGAGTCCAGCGCCTCCACGCTGCCAGAGGTCTCGATGCCGCCGCCGCCCTGGAAGACGGTCAGGTTGCTCGGCCGCCATTGGTGCAGAATCGCCGCCTTGAATTTGGCGATGAGATCATCCGCTGGCCAGCCGATGCGCGCCGCGACAGGGAAGATCTTGCAGAAGCCATTGTTCTGGTTTCCGCCGCGCGTGACTCCCCAGGAGTTCATCTCCTCCATCGAGTTGCGCGCGATCCTAAGCTGCTCCGGGTCGCCCCCGATTGCAAGGTTCTCTCCCGGATAGACAAGACCTTCCAGGTTGATGGGTTGGTCTCCTGGCTCGAACAGACCCTGGTTCTTGATCTTGTTCTTGACCGACGCAGCGATGTAGAACACGCGCTTTCCATTCACCGTCCCCTGCGGATAGGGGTCGAGTTCGTCGTTGAAGCTCTGCCACACCGGCCTCATCCCGGCGTCTACTCCCAGGACAGCGCTGGTGGCAATCAGTTCGCGCTCCACGCGGTGGGCAAAGCCAAGGTCCAGGTTCGGATCCACATCATCGCCTCCCTCGTGCGCGGAGCTGTGCTCGAACATCCATCGCTTCCCGGATGCGTCGCGCACGGCGAAGTCTCTCCAGAAAGCATCCAGCTTCTTCATTGCAGGATAGAGCTGCGCGCGAAGGAACTGCTTGTCCTGTGTGTATTCGTAGTACTGGATGGAGGGAAGGAAGCTGAAGGTTGCGTTCGACTTCTGATCCGATGGCAGCTTCTCGTAGTTCTTCGTTGCGGCGACCGGAATCGGAGCGGGTGGAGTCGCAATGACGGTGAAGGGCGAGAAGGTGCGCTGGTAGGACACTCCGCGATAGCCCGCCTCCGCCGTGCGATTCGTCTGCCATGGCACCTGTGCCAGCACCATGCGGTTGTAGGGCTCGGCAAGCTCGGGATGGTTGCTGGAGAAGACGCCGTAGAAGGGCGCCTCCTCGTTGTAGTTCATGAAGTAGCGACCTCCCCATGCTGCTTCGTCCGTAGTGATGAAATTCCCCCACAGGGAAGGAGGCAGCTTGCCAGGCCGGCTGGCCGAGCCGAGCACGTAGAGCGCTCCATAGTAGTAGTTCTCCAGCGTCTGGTCATGCACCTGGACGAACGATCGCAGCCAGAAGTTCTTCCACCAGGCGAGGTGCTCCCTCTGTAATTGGCTCAGCTTCGCGCGTGAAATATGGTCAGCCTCCGCGGAGGCTCGTTGAGCAAGCTCTGCCCTGCCGGGACCGCTCAGGCCGATACGGGCGTCGCTCTGGAAAGCGGCGACAATCCACACCGGCGCATTGCCCTTCAGGTGGAATACAGCGTCCACGCTGGAAACCGACGGCTGAATATTCGAGAAGGAGGAACCCAGGAGACGAACTGCAACTGCTCCTCGCGCCTTGTAGTCGGTGGATTTTGTCAGATCGTTTTCGCGAGCGACCCAGAGGGTTCCCTTGCTGCTTCCGGAAGAGGCAGGGAAGATCATGTGGCCAGAGGCATCGGGCAGCGGCATCGCCAGCTTTACCGCGATCGGCAAATCTCCGCCTGCACCTGCGTCCGCTCTCATCTCGGTAACGAATACGTTCTCTCCATCAGCAGTCCACGAGCGCAGGTGGACTGTCCGGCCACCCATCTCCAGCGTTGTGGTGACTTCTGCGTGCAGGATGTCCTGGTCCATGCGATAGACGCCGCTGCCGCCGGGGCTGCTGCTGCTCTGC
>JAJZHR010000108.1 GCA_021810815.1 Acidobacteriota bacterium
AGCAGGCCTTGGAACGTTTGGGGTGGAGGTCTGGGGGATATGAAGATCAAGCTACCTGGCGGTGGAGTGCTTTTTCGGATTCACTTCGATCTCGTTCACCACCTGCTGCACGTTAGGGATCGTCTTGGCCAGCCTGAAGGCTTGGGCTTTCTGCGCCCTCGTTTTCACGCTCCCTTTGAGAACCAGGGTTCCGTTCTTGGCCTCGCCGGAGATGCTCTGGGCATCCAGGTCCTTGTGGGCCTTGATGGCGGCCTTGAAGTTGTCTTCAATGGCACTGTCCAGATCGGACTGCACAGCCTTTGCCTGGGTGGCTTCTCCGCTGGGCCGGATGCCGATTTCATCCGCAACAGTGTAGCCAGACGCTGTCTGATTCACGATGCTCTCGGCCTGGTCTTTTTCGTCCTGCGATTGCACGTTGCCAGTCAGAGTGATCACGCCCTTGTCGCGATCCTGGGAAACGCTGATATTTCCGAGATTGTTGCTCTTGAGAGCGCCTTCAACATTCTCTTTCATGTCTGGGTGTTGCGGATGGGAATTGCATCCAGCGACGAGAACGAGGCTGGCAGCACTGAGAATGGCGACCGATTGGAATGCGCGCAGAGGCGAGAACTTATTTTGCTTGAACACTTGAATCCCTCCTTGGGGACCATCTCTTGATGGATACTGCTGCGAGATTCCCCGCCGCTTCGCTTTCAGTCTCCCCATCTCCGGCTGCATGGAGGCTTTCTTCCGGAGACTGGGGACATGAAAGCGCGAACCAACATGGACTGAGATGCATAGCATTCAAGACTGTTGCCCGGCCATGGGAAAATGGCCGGGCAACTACAGGGTTTGCTGCTACTTGGAGGTGGCTGCGGGCGGAGCGGTCGTTGCTGGCGCAGGCGTGAGAGGGCGGATGATGTCGTCCAGCAGGGCTGGCTGGGCCGCGACCCGCACCAGATGCGGATACCGCTCGCCGCCGTGGTAGTCCAGCCGCACTACCTGGAACTCGTCGTTGTTCGAGACGATGAGTTCGATGGGCGCAGTACTCGTCTTGGCGGTCTTGATCGCGTCTTTCAGGCGAGCGTCGCTGTACGCCATGCCATCGACGGCAATGATCTTCTGGCCCGGCCCAAGTCCCGACTGGTAGGCGAGCGAGTGGATCAGAACATCAGAGAGGACTCCCTCCTTTCCGACGCGCAGTCCGAGCGATGCTACCGCGTCCACGCCACCGCGCAAGCTCTGGATCGCCTTGCTGAACTCCGATGGCTCTTCGGTGTAGACCAGTTTGTAGCCGCCGTGCTCAATGCCGCCGAGCGGAGCGTGGGCGTCGTGAGACTCGATGCGCGAGGTGAGGAAGCCGCGCCAATCGTAGGGGACGACCTCGTTGAGCCGCGCCACCACGTTGTCCAGCGTGTAGGGGATGGTGATGGGACCGGTATTGCCGCCCTTGCCGAGGAAGAGGGCGACAAAATCGTTCAGGGATTTCTTGTTTTGCGTCAGGCCGCGAATGGTGGTGTCCGCGTCGAGCCAGATGAGCTCGCCCTCAGGGTAATAGTCCTGCCCCAGCCGCCAGGTGGACCACCAGGGGCTGCCGCCGCGCAGCACCTGGCCGGCAATGGCCGTGTCCTCCACGTTGCGCCAGGTGCGTCCGGGGCGGTTGTCCATGCTGAACGCGGTGTAGGCCAGTGCCTCGCGGTACTGCTCCGGCGTCCAGAGGCCGCTGCGCGCGGCCAGAACGGCTCCCCAGTATTGCGTCATGCCTTCATACACCCACAGCAGATCGCCCCGCATGGGGGTCTTGTAGTCCGGAGTGGCCAGCCCTGCGGGGCGGCGGTACTTGCCATTCCAGGAGTGGGTGAACTCGTGCGAAAGCAGGTCTGCGTTCAGCACGGCCAGCTTCGCATCTGAGAAGCCCTTCTCCTCGACGCCGTTGTCGCTGGATTGGTGGTGCTCCAGCCCCTCGCCGCGTATCTGGTCGCTCAAGCTCAGTAGGAAGTGGTAGGTGGTGTAGTGGCGCGAGTTGTAGACCGCTCCAGCCTCGCGGACTAGCCGAGCGACCGAGGCCAGCATCTCCGGCTTCAGGTCGAGATCTTCGGGGGCGTCCGCTCCCACATCGAGATAATGCTTCGGTGTCACATCAGGAGCGATGGGGAACTCGCGGAAGTAGAGGCCCATAATGACGGGCGAGTCCACCAGTTGGTTCAGAGTGGTCGTGGCGAAGGAGACGACGTTCGGAGTCGTTGCATCTGTGGAACTGGACGACGGGCGGGAAGCCCCCGTCCCCGATCCTTGCCCTGCGAAGGTCAGAGCTGTTCCGAATCCCCAGCCAGCCGGCAGATGGAGCGAGGGGGTGACGGGAATCTCGCGCACAGGGACGCCTGCAGGATACATCACGACGGAGTTCCACTCCAGCACGGCGAGGTTCTTGCTGGTAGAGCGGTCCTCGCCCGCGCCGGTGCCGCCAGGGGCGACCAGGAAATCGAAGCTGACGTCGAGGCTGGACACGTCCTTCGGCACGTCCACATGCACGCCATACATGTCCACCTCATCCCGCCTCCATGGCAGGTCCTGCCCGTTGGCGCGGATGAAGAGGCCGGCGACGTTGTCGATGGGCCCGGTTGGTCGGTGATTGCCGGGAATCCACTCCGGATATTCGAGCGTTATAGTTCCGGCCTCCACCGGCACCTGCTCGCGCACGTGCAGGATGCGCCGCGGAGCATCGGTCATGTCCACCTGAAGGACGATGGGAGACTTTGGCGCTGCGGCGGATTGCGCCGCTGGGGAGACTTTCTTCGGAGCCTCCGCGCGGGCTGGCAAAGCAGCGGCACCAAGCAGGAGCGAGAGGATCGCCAGCGCAGAGAGGCGCGCTGGACGCGGCGCAGGGGCAAGAAGATTTTTCATGAAGAAATCATCGCACATGGTAATGTGCGCGCCTGGATTTAATTGCGAGCCCTCAGTTACTTGAGAGCGTCGGCGGCAGCTCGGGCCGCCACGACGAAAGCCTTCACCTTCGCCGAATCTTTCTTTCCTGGAGATGCTTCCACACCGGTGGCGACGTCCACGCCCCACGGGCGCAGCACGCGGATGGCCTCATCGACGTTGAGCGGGTTCAGACCTCCGGCGACGATTACCCGCAGCCGATTGTCGATCTCGATCAAGCTCTCTCGTGCTGAGGCCCAGTCAAAGGCAACGCCGGTGCCGCCGCTTGCCCCAGCGGTGCGTGAATCCAGCAGCAACGCGTCCAAGACAGGATCTGCGGCAGCAGCCTGCAGCGACTCGACCCAGGTGCGGCTGCGCGGAGCGGATGGAATAGGCCGAGTACTGCCTGATGCGTATTCCTCAGGCCCGGCGTGGAAGTGCAGCGTCTGGATGATTCTGAGGTCAGGTTGAGAGCGCTTGAAGTGCGACCGAAGTTTCGTGGTCAGGCTCGCGTCCTCAGCACCGTGCAACTGTACGCCAGTCAGGTCCGCGCTGACGACCGCCTCCGCAATCTCATCGAAGCTTGCTTCGCCGAACACGCCTATCCTTTCCACCGAAGCTGGCAGGCGCAGCGCAATCTCGCGAACATGCTGCACGGTGACGCGGCGCGGGCTGGGGGCGAAGACGAAGCCGACTGCATCTGCGCCTGCCCTGGCTGCGAGTCGCGCGTCTTCCAGCGTCGTGTTGGCGCAAATCTTGACCCACATATTGAAAACCGATGAATATCGAAAACTGATGGGTGCAAGGGGATGAGACAGCGAAGGCAAGCTCCGGTGAAGCCTACGCTGGATGGGCAACCGGGGACAGTAGTTCCGCTAGGGCGCTGCCGGGATCGGGGCACCGCATCAGCGACTCGCCAATCAGAAACGCATCGTACCCCGCCTCTCGCAGCCCCCGAATATCCTCCGATGTGTGAATGCCGCTCTCGGCCACCTTTACGGAGTTGCGGGGCAGAAACTCAATCAGTTCCGTGAAAGTCGCGAGGTTCACTTCGAACGTCTTCAGATTGCGGCTGTTCACTCCGTACGCTTCGCACCCTAGGTAGGCCACGCGATCCAGCTCCTGTCGATCATGCACCTCGCACAAGACGTCGAGGCTGCGCGCATGGGCGGCCTCGGACAGCGTCCGGAGTTCGACGTCTGTCAGTGCTGCGGCGATGAGCAGGACGGCGTCTGCACCATACGCGCGGGCCTCCAGCATCTGGAACGGATCGACGATGAAATCCTTGCGCAGGCAGGGGATTTCGACCGACGATGAAGCGAGCGAAAGATTATCCAGGCTGCCGCGGAAGAAGACTTCATCGGTGAGGACGGAGAGTGCTGCGGCACCCCCCTTCTGCAGGGATTTCGCGAGCGCAACGGGGTCGAAGTCGCCGCGTATCAGGCCCTTCGACGGGGACGCCTTCTTTAACTCGGCGATGACTGCCGGTCCACTTTGCGCTGTGGCACCCAGAGCCTGGGCAAAACCGCGCGGCGTGTGCCGGGCGGCGCTGCGCTCGAGCCACGCGAAGTTGGCAGCCGTCTTGCGACGCTGCACCTCAACCCTCGTATTTGCGACGATGCTATCCAGACGGCTGGGCATAATGCTCCGGAACCTCTGCGCCCCGAACCTACGCTCAACGAGCGAGGGCTGGTTGGATTTTTTTACGAGGGGGAAAGACTCAAAACTGATTCTTACAGACAAGGCGACTGCCCCATAAAGGGGTCCAAGCCAATCAAAAATGTTTGGTGCCGAAGAGAGGACTCGAACCTCCACACCCTTGCGAGTACATGGACCTGAACCATGCGCGTCTGCCAATTCCGCCACTTCGGCGCTTTCTGTGAGTTGGTGGCCTTGCATCGGCCGAACCACAGAAGTCGAATTGCTAGTGTTACAAGAAGGAGGCCGACTGTCAATTCCAATCGCTCTGTCATAAACTGCGGAAGCGATCTTTCGCAGCCGAAAGCGAGGCATGAGAACAGCCAAATGAGCGATCCCACGGAAGCACAACCGACCGCATCCAGCCCCACAGCGGCGCTCATCCCCGAGGAGCACGTCCGAGCCATTCGCACCCTCGCGCACGACCTGAGCAACGCATTGGAAATCATTGTCCAGACCAGCTACCTGCTGGGCACCAGCAACCTGCAGCAGCCAGCGTCGGAATGGCACCGCCTGCTGGAGCAAGGCGTCCAGAAGGCGGTGAACCAGAACCAGAACCTGCGCGACTACATCAAAGCCAATGGCGATGCGAACGGCTTCACCAACCCCGCCCGTTGACGATGGAAGAATCTTGCCGGAGTGCCCTGCTTCCTGCAACGCGTTCTGGCAGAAGCCAGAACGCGTTCCACAGGACAACTCCATCAGGCGAGATCCATATCGAAGGGCTAACGAAAAGCGTTCGGCTCCGGTGTAACCCGGGGAGATGGTTTTAGCACTGTTCTCCCCCATCGAATGCGAATCTCCGCAAGCGAATCCAGAGCACGGCCATCGGGAGGGGAATGCTGCTAGAGCAGCGTCGCATCCAGGGTGATCTGCGCATTGAACAGACGTGATACCGGGCAGCCGGACTTGGCCTTCTCCGCCAGTTCGTCGAATTGCTCCTTGCTCACTCCGGGAACCTTCGCCTTGGTGGTCAGGTGGATTTTGTTGATGACGAAGCCCTTGTCGTCCTTGATGAGGGACACGTCGGCGGTGGTCTCGATCGACTCTGGCGGCAAACCGGCGGCCGTCAGTTGGCCGCTGAGCGCCATGCTGAAACAACCAGCGTGCGCGCCTCCGATCAACTCCTCCGGGTTGGTTCCAATGCCGTCCTCGAACCTCGCGCTGAACGAATACTGAGCGTCCTTCAGAACGCCGCTCTGCGTTGAAATAGTTCCTTTGCCTTCCTTGATGCTGCCGTGCCAGACTGCGCTTGCGCTCCGCTGCATAGTGTTGCTCCTTTTGGGTGTTGGCGTGGTGTTGGCGATTGAATCGTCGTGTTGGGGGTTGAAGCCGGTTGCGTGTGCCGCGTGATCCGTCCCGAGGCGTGCTCAGTACACCTGCCGCAAGCACATTGGATGCAGGCCAGCAGGCTGAAGCACGCGAACGCAGCCCGTTCAGAATACCGGACTTGAATACTGGACGGTCTACCAGACGCGTTGGAAGCGCGGATCGGAGGCTCGCTGCGTCGGCTTGGCGCCGCTTTTCGGCAACCGGCGCTTCTGGTTCCGAATTTCCGGCGCACGGCTCTTCGGCTCAACAGGCTCCTTGGGCTTCGCGACAGCGGCGGCAAGGTTCGGCAGCGCCATTAGATTCAGCCGCTGAAGCACCTTGCGCGCCAACCCCGTCAGCGGCAGCAGCCCAAGCCGCCGCACGTCGAACCACGCCTCATCCTCAGTCCCTTCCACGCCCGCAGAGTCTTGCGCAGGGGCTGCGTTGCCACTGGAGGCGCTCTCCTCGCCCTCCGTGCCGCTCTGCTCTTCCCAGGCGCCTTCATCCTCGTCTATCAGGATTTCGTCCTCCGGCAGAAGCTGGGCGGCGGACATTTGCCGCGAGCTTCCACTTTCCAGAGCAGAGTGGATCCGCACGTAGTAGTTTGTGCTTGTGATGGAGTGGCGCAAGCGCAGAAGTGCCGGCTGGCCGTCCACAACACTCAGTTCGATCTCCGGCAGCTCCCACATGCGCGGCATCAGAGCGGCGTCTGCAGGGCGTTTGCGCAGCCGCACCTCGGTCGCGGCCCCTTGTTTGCGGGTGTCCAGCAAATAGGCCACTTCCTGGGAGCGCATCTTTGGTCGCTCCTGGGTGGCATGCTCGCCGCGCGTGGCACAGAACTTTTTCACCGGACACTGCTTGCAGAGTGGCGCGGCGGGCAGGCAGACGGTCGCTCCCAGCTCCATCATGGCCTGGTTGTGGTCTCCGGGCGCGATCTTGCTGGTGCGCGAGGGCATCAGGTCCGCCGCCTGCCGCAGCAGCGTGGCGCGGGCGGCGCTGCCTGCCTTTTCCGGTTGCCCCAGCAGCCGCAGCAACACTCTTTCCACGTTGCCATCGAGCACCGGCACTGTCTCGCCAAAGGCGATGCTGGCGACGGCGGCCGCCGTGTAGTCCCCGACGCCGGGTAGAGCGCGCAGCTCAGGCGCGGTGCGGGGCAGCTTGCCTACGTAGCGCTTCACAACGAACTTCGCGGCCTCATGCAGGGTTCGCGCGCGGCGGTAATAGCCAAGCCCGCTCCATGCCGCCAGAACATCCTCCTCGGATGCAAGCGCCAGGGACACAAGCGTGGGGAAGCGCTTCAGAAAGGAGTGGTAGTGGTCGATCACAGCAGCGACGCGCGTCTGTTGCAGCATGATCTCCGAGACCCAGACGTGGTACGGGTCCTGCGCTCCTCTCCAGGGCAGCGCACGCGCGTTGGCGGCGTACCAGGCTCCAAGCGCGCGGGAGAAGGTGAGCCCCTTCAAGGGGATAGGTTTGGCAGTACGAGGCATAAGGCTGATTGTAGCCACTGGTGGGCGCGCCAGCCGCTTCCGGCTGCGAAAAGCTATGGGGTCTGGATGAGCTTGGGCC
>JAJZHR010000109.1 GCA_021810815.1 Acidobacteriota bacterium
CCAAGTGCAACAGCGCATCTTCAAGAGCATCTATGAGATATCGGAAGAAGCCATGGAAAAGATGGAAAACGAAGAGCGTTTCCCACTTTCCCACGGCACGACTGCGGCGATCTCTATGAATTCATTCGATAAATTTGTTGCACTTGGATTCTGAGTCCAAGCAGATTCCTCCGCTTCGCTGCGGAATGACAACCAGAAGAGCGAGCAACGGCAACGGCAACGGCAACGGCAAGGGCAAGGGCAAGGGCAAGGGCAAGGGCAAGGGCAAGGGCAAGGGCGGCGGCCGGGGCTTTGAAGGCTTGTTCCTGGTGGCGAGAGAGGGGTTGCTGGTTTGTCCGATTTCACTTACTGCGGGGTCTGAAGTCCGTTTACACTCGTCTCCAAGGATATGAGTGGCCTTTTGAGAAGAGTTGAATCGAGCATTTTCGGGCTGTTCCGCAAGCCGGCACCTACGAGCCGTCTGGAGCGAACGGCGTTCTGGCTGCTGCTCAGTCTTCCTGTGTTGTGGCTGCTGAGCTTTCTTCCGGGGGGATCGGGAGGTTTCTTTGGCGGCCTTCGTTCGCTCGACGGGTTGGCACTGATCGTGGTGGCGGTTCCTCTGCTGCTGCGCTGGATCCGTCGCCATCTTCTGTGGAGCCTGCGCAGCAAGCTGATCCTGACCTATCTGCTGATCGGTCTTGCTCCGGTCGTTCTTTTTGTGACGCTTGCTGGGCTGTCGGCCTATGTGCTGGCGGGGCAATTCGCGATCTACGTGGCGTCCTCGCGGATCCGCGCGGAGGTGAGGAGCATGGCCTCAGACAATATGGCCTACGCGTTGCATGCCGCCCACATGCTGGATCGCTCGGGAGGTGCTCCGCAGACTGTGCTGCTGCCGGAGTTGACGACCGCTTCCGGATCTGCGCTGGCTACGTTTCGCGAGCATCCGGATCGCGAGGTGGCGATTTTCTACAAGGGTCAGCCGCTGACGCTTGCGGACAGCAATGGCCAGTTTGCGTCGAAGCTGGATCGTCCAGCCTGGCTGACGGCCAACCTCAGCGATCTGGTGCTGGATGGGAATCGACTTTTCGTGCGCAACGTGGACATCCAGACGGTCCATGGCTATCAGGTGACGGCGATCAGCAGTGTTCCGGTGGACAGCAAGATGCTGGACATTGTGGCGAAGGGTCTTGGGCGGGTCGCAATCGTGCCTCTGGCGGGGTTTGCGAACAAGGACAAGGAGATCGACGCGCAGACGCAGTCGCTGATCGATGCCAAGCAAGCTGTGGCCACAGGGACTTCAGGAACGGACGGCACGAGCGCTGCGAAGCCCGGTGAGGCTGGTGCCATACCGGCGAAGGCAGCGACCCTGGTGGGTGGCGAGGAGCCGGTATCGGCGAGCCTCTATGACCGCCACGTGCAGTTTCCCTCCACCCTGGAGGTGGTTGACTGGAGGACGGGCAAGCAGGTGAAGGTGGGCATGGGCGTGAGTTCGCTGCCATCGCTGCTGTCTGAGCGCTTGTTCTACAGTTCGCTTGATTTCGCCAAGGCGATCCGCGCCGCGTTCATTTCGCTTGCGGTGCTGTTCGGCCTGATCGAGATCATCGCTCTGTACCTGGCGATACGGATGAGCAGGACGATCACGCAGTCGGTGGCAGACCTGTACGACGCGACCAAGAAGATCGATCAGGGCCATCTTGGCCATCGGATCGTGGTGACGCGCAACGACCAACTGGCGGAGCTGAGCAAGAGCTTCAACGGGATGGCGTGGTCGCTGGAGCGTCTGCTGGAGGAGCAGAAGGAAAAGGAGCGTCTACAGAACGAGCTCTCGATTGCGCAGGAGGTGCAGGCGAACCTGTTCCCGCATGGAGCGGTTGGGCTGGCCTCTCTGGAGCTGCACGGGGTATGCAAGCCGGCCAGGGCGGTGAGCGGGGACTACTACGATTTTCTGATGTTCAACCGCGAGGGCCGGGAGACGGGCCTGGGGCTCGCGATCGGAGACATCAGCGGCAAAGGCATCTCCGCCGCGCTGCTGATGGCGACACTGCATTCGGCGGTGCGGGCCTACCGCTTCGCGGGCGAGGAGCTGGTGTACGCTGGATCGCCTGCGGAGGGCCTGATGGCGAATCGGGGAGTGATGGCCGACCGCAGCGCGGTGCTGGACGCGGTGGGAGGCGGGGAGCTGTTCGAGTCGCCGGGGCGCATCCTCTCTCTGCTGAACCGGCATCTTTACCGGAGCACGCAGCCGGAGAAGTACGCGACGCTTTTTCTGGCGCACTACAACGCGGAGAATGCGCGGCTGACGTATTCCAACGCGGGCCAACTGCCGCCGCTGGTGCTGGGAGCGGACGGATCGGTGCGCAGGCTGGACCGGGGCGGCACGGTGGTGGGCCTGATGGACGGGATGCACTACGAGGAAGGCGTGGTGCAGCTGAATCCAGGGGACATCGTGATCGGCTACAGCGATGGCGTGACGGAGCCGGAGAACGACTTCGGCGAGTTTGGGGAAGAGCGTCTGGTGGAGATCGTGGCGCAGCAGCGGCACAAGCCGTTGCAGGTGGTGAGCGACCAGGTGATGCAGGCGCTGGTGGCGTGGATTGGAGCGCAGGAGCAGCCGGACGATATCACTCTGGTGCTGGCGCGGCAGAAGTGATTTGTTGCGGTCGCCGATAAAACAGGAAATAATTTATCATTCGAAAGACCTACTTCTGTCAGGTTTTTGGAAGTGCTCGCCTTCGCGCCTCAAACGGCAGGATTGCGGACGGTCACTGGAGGATTTTGAGAGATGAGCAAGAGGCACTGCCTGGGTCTGGATCTGCATGACGATTCGAGGGTTATCGAGGAATACGTGCGCTATCATGCCGACGTTTGGCCGGAGGTGAAACAAAGCCTGCGCGACAGCGGCATCCTGGACATGGAGATCTACCTGATCGGCAATCGGCTCTTCATGATCATCGAGGCGGAGGATTCCTTCAGCTTCGAGCGCAAGAACGCGATGGACGCCGCGAATCCCAAGGTGCAGGAGTGGGAAGCCCTGATGGGAGCCTTCCAGAAGACTCTTCCTCAATCGACGCCGGATCAGAAGTGGGTCGAGGGGAAACGCGTTTTCAAGCTTGCGGAATAAACTTATCCAGATTCTTTGAGGGGAGAGCGGCTGGCCCCAGCCCGCTCAGGCGGCTTTGTCGGCTGAGTTGGATTGCGTCTGGCGTGTTTTGTGCGCTCTCCCCCTTGCGCGCGCTAACTGCGAGGCGCCGCATTGGCGACACCTCCAGGGGAAAATCGAGAGCAGCGGGAGCACACGCTCCTGGAGGAATCCCACGCGCCGGAGGCGGGCGATCTTGTCGCTTCCGCAGGCGCGGCACGTGGGCAGGCGTTTGCTGGGGTTGGCCATCTCCGCGAATCCTCCTGAGGCTGCAATCTGAACGTTAGGATGCGACAAAGTGTTGCGGATGTGCCCTGGGATTGCCTGCGGAGCATGAAGGTATTCATGGAGCAAGAAACAGGCTGCGTGGGGCGAAAAGAGTTCAAAGCCTCTTGAGGAAGCTCTTGGCTTGTTCGAGTTCGGGGAAGAGGTTCTCCTCGGCCTGAAAGGCTTTGGAGTGGACGCATCTGCGGCCTGAGCGGACGGTGACGGGGTGCTTGAGGTGGAGCATCTCGTGGTAGAGGAGATACTCGACGGCGTAGCGGGGTGTGCCGGGGCGGTCGAAGATGCGGCTGACGACGATGGTGTTGTGAGCGGCGTCGTAGTGGCCGAGCATGCGGCGGGCGATCCGGGTGCTCCAAGTGAGGGTGGGGCGGCCGAGAAGACCGTGGAAGAAGCGGAGGTTGACGGCCTCGAAGACTTCATCGAGGTCGTAGGTGCGCCCCTGCGGGCCGGAGATGCGCTTGCTGCCGCGTGTCTGGCGAATGTGCTCGGCCTGGCGCGTCATGGCTTCGCTGGAGACGTAGCGGCGATAGCGGTTGGAATGGGTGGGGGCGATGTCCTTCTTGTAGAGCTTGGCGAGAAGGATGTGAGCGATGGCGCGATGGACGCTTTCGGGAGCACCGTCGAGGAGGTCGGAGAGGCGGACGTGGAGCTTGCCCTCGCGCAGGCGGATGGTCGTGTTCAGGCTGGTGAAGCGCTTGAAACGAACATCGAGCGGGGGGATGGGAGCGCGTGGTCGCAGCTCGCGGTACTCCTGATGGAAGATTTCGGAAAGCGGGGCGGCGGTCACTGCGTCCTAGTTTAACACTGGATGGGCTGCTCGGTCAGCGGGAATCCAGAGGGGGAATTCAGCGGGGGAATTCAGCGGGGAATGATGACGGGTGCGCTCTCGTCCTTGTCTTTCGACGGAGGGTGCGCGGCGAACCAAGCGGTCTGGTCGTCGAGGAGCTTCCGGGCGCTGTCGTGGATGTCCGCGGCTGCGTCCAGGGCGAGCTTGCGGGTGACATCGTAGGCGGGGTCTGGCGGAGGCTGGTTGAGCGGCTCCTGCCATTTGGCGCTGGCTTCGATGAGCTTGCGGAGGGCCCTTCGGACGTCCCAGTGGCGGTGCTGGTAGTCGTCGAAATTGTCGTCGAGATCGTCGGCGAGGGAGGCGAACTGGTCCATGAGGTCGTGGAGCTGGCTGCCGCGGTCGTTGATGCGCCTGGCGGCGTTGATTTTCTCGATTTCGGAGATGCGCTGCGCCATCATCTTCTGGAAGAATGCGACGCGTTCGTTCGGTTCGTAGGCGAGAGTTCGCACCTGCTCGACTTCGGCGTCGGACATGGCGTTGGTGCGGCTTTGGGCGGGGGCGGCGGTTGGCGCAAGCAGGCAGGCGGCGAGCAGGAGCAGGAGTTGGGCGATTGTGCGGAGATGCATGGGGCGCTCCTGTGGATGCTACTGCGTGATGCTGCTGCGTGATGCACTCCGCCTCGTGACTTCGCGCGGAGGAAGAAGAGCAGGGCTCAGTGCTGGAAGACCTGCATGAGCAGCTCGCTCTGCACCTGGTCGAGACGCTTGAGGGTGCTTTGCAGGACGGGGCGGTCGTCCGCGGAGGCCGACTGCAGGTAGCCGTCGAGGCGCAGGGTGGTGTGGTGGAGCAGAATCTCAGAGTTTTTGAGGCGTTTGGTGTCCTGCGACAGGTTCATGTGGATGAGATCGGCATAGCGGAGCACGCGCTGGAGCGTGAGGCTGGCATCGGAGGTGTCGCCTGCGAGCATTTCAGCGCCAGCGAGCTCTGTGCCTTTGTGGACAAGGTCGGCGTAGAGGAAGCACTGGTCCTGGGGCCGGGCCAGGCTTGCGCGCTGCTCCAGCTCGGTGATTCTCTGCTCGTTTGCGGGTGTTTCATCGATGGTGGTTGCGCGGCACAGGGAAGAAGGAACGGCCAGTGCAATGAGAGGAGCGAAGAAGAGGATTTGTCCGATGGAGCCAACTCCGGGGGAGGCGAATGTACGCATGGCGCACCTCGTTTCAATAACGGAATCAGGCCTGGGGAATTGCGATGCGAAAGCCGCAGAAGGCATCGCCCATGGCCATCTTCTCCAGGAAAATCGAAGACGAGCCCCATCCAAGCAGAATCACAGTCGGTGTACCCATGGTTTTGAGACCGGGCGTTGACGAAATACAGGGGTCCTTCCCTTCGTTCAGGATGACGGCGTGAAACCTTATGGGCACAGCAACCTTGATTTTGCTCTAGTGCATGTGGGCGAGAGCCACGAGCCGATGGCGCGCCTGGAATTCCTGGTCTGGAAACTTGCCGTTCGCCGCGGTCAGAAACCGCCGATAGTAGTCCGCAGCGTCCTTGTTGCGATGCAGAGTATCGTATGCGGTTGCATAGAGGAAGAGGGTGGAGGCGTTGTCTGGAAGGTACTTTGACCGCATAGAAAGAGCTTGCAGTGTCGTGGAGGGGTCGTGGTTCTCTGAGGAGGCGAAGGCAAGTCCGCTCCACGCATCGGCGAGGTCGGGCTTGAGGGCGAGGGCTGCCTTGAGCACGGGCACGGCCTCGGCGTAGCGCTTCTGGCGGATGAGGTTGTCTCCGCGGGCGGCCAGAAGGCCTGCGCTGGGATTGCCTTTGCTGAGGAGTGCGGTATAGAGGGGGTCGGCGTCGGCGGGGCGGCCCATCTCGGTGTAGAGGTCGGCCAACATGCGGGTGATGCCGTCTTCCTGCGGCTGGTCTGCGTGGAGCTTGACCAGCATGGGCAATGCCTGCTCGGGCTTGCCCTCGGCGCCATAGAGGGCCGCGAGCTGGGCGTTGAGAGCGGGGTCGTCAGGATGGGTTTTCAGGGCGCTGGAGAGCAGGGCTTCCGCCTCTGGCAGTTTTTTCTCCTGCACCAGGAGGTGGGCCAGGGCGGACTGAGCGGCTGCGTTGTCCGGCTGGGCCTGCAGCAGCCGGTGGTAGGCGGCTTCGGCTCCCGCAGGGTCGCCGTTCGCGCCTGCGAGCTCGGCGGCGAGAAGGGTGTCCTGCGGGGTTTCAGGGGAGATTTTGAGGGCGGCGAGCAGCGCCTCCAGAGCGGTGCCGGGCTTGCTGGCGGCGTCGAGCTTGGCCAGGGCGCGGTAGGCTTCGGCTTTGGCGGTGGAGCGGGCCGCGGCGTCGCCGCCTGCGGGGGTGAGCGTGATGGCCGTCTCCAGTTCCTTGCTGGCGGCATCGGCATCATTCTGCCGCGCAAGCAGCAGGCCGAGAGCGAGGTGGGACTCGAACTGCTTGGGATCGGCGGCGATGGCCTGGCGGTAGGCGGTTTCGGCGGCGGCGGTGTGGTCGAGAGCGTCCTCGGCAAAGCCGAGATCGTAGAGGGCGCGAGCGTCTTTGGGGTGCTGGGCGGTGTAGGCGGCGAGGGTTTTCCGGGCACCGGCGTAATCCTGCTTTGCCAGCAGGTCTTCAGCCGCAGATAGCTGAGATGCGTTTGCATCTGGCTGCTGGGTGGCTTGTGTCTCGGAGGAGTCGTCGGGAGCCTTGGCTCCAGCGGGAAGGTTGTATTGGGCGGAGGCTGCGGGAGCGGCGGCGAGGGCAAACGCAAAGGCAAAGGCGACCGCAAGGTCCTTCGCTGCGCTCAGGATGACAAATGGTACGGCCTGCGCCGATTTTGCGTGGTGGACGGCAGTTGGAGAATGGGGCTGATTCACGCTGTGACCTCAATGTCTGCGCTGGTATCGGTTTCGGCGGCGGCCTGCGTCTGATTTGGGGATGGGATGGCTGCGGTTTCAGGCGCGGGGAGGACGTGGCGCAGCCATTCGCCGGTGTGGGAGCCGGGGGCGAGGGCGACCTGCTCCGGCGTTCCTGCGGCCACGATGCGGCCTCCGCCGGAGCCGCCCTCGGGGCCGAGGTCAATGACCCAGTCGGCGGACTTGATGACGTCGAGATTGTGCTCGATGACGAGCAGGGAGCCGCCGCCGTCGATGAGTTTGCGGAAGGCGGTGAGGAGCTTGCCGACGTCGTCGAAGTGGAGGCCGGTG
>JAJZHR010000110.1 GCA_021810815.1 Acidobacteriota bacterium
GTCGCAGCGGTGGTGATCGCGGCGGCGACCGCGGCGGCGATCGGCGACGCGGTGGACCAGGCGGAGGTGGCCGCGGTCGGCAGAGCATGCAGATGAACGCACTGCCCATCATTAGCGACCTGCTGAAGCCCGGCCAGGAGATTCTGGTGCAGATCGCCAAGGAGCCGATGGCGAAGAAAGGCGCGCGCATCACCAGCCACATCGCTCTTCCGGGCCGGTTCCTGGTGTTCATGCCGACAGTCAACCACGTCGGCGTCTCGCGCAAGATCGACTCCGACGAGGAGCGCCACCGCCTGAAGCGCATTCTACTCAGCGAGAAGGGCGATGCCGCCGGCGGATTCATCGTGCGCACGGCCGCGGATGGCGCCAGCGAGGACGAGCTTCGCTCCGATCTGCGTTTCCTCATCAACCTGTGGAGCGACATCAAGGCGCGCTCCGACTCCAGCAAGGCTCCTGCGCTGATCTACCACGACCTCAACCTCGTGGAGCGCATCCTGCGAGACCAGGTGACGGACACCTTCTCCGCCATCTGGGTGGACACCGAGGCGGAGTACGAGCGCGTGCTGCGCTTTCTGCAGCGCTTCCAGCCTTCGCTCATCCGCCGCGTCAAGCTGTACACCAAAGAGACGCCGCTATTTGAGCAGTTCGGCATCACCGACGAGATCAACAACGCGCTGAAGTCGAAGGTCTGGCTGAAGTCCGGCGGATCGATCGTCATCAACCAGACGGAGGCTCTGGTCGCCATCGACATCAACACCGGCAAGTACGTCGGCAAGACGGCGCGGCTGGAGGACACCATCGTCAAGACGAACCTGGACGCGATCCCCGAGATCGTCCGCCAGATTCGCCTGCGCGACCTCGGCGGCATCATCGTCATCGACTTCATCGACATGGACGACCGCAAGAACCGCAATCGCGTGATGCAGGCGCTGGAGGACGAGCTCAAGAACGACCGGGCCCCGTCAAAGGTGCTTCACTTCAACGATTTCGGTCTGGTCGCCATCACGCGCAAGCGGGTGAAGCAGTCGCTGGAGCGCACCTTGTCCGTCCCTTGCGCCGTCTGCACGGGCACTGGCATGACCAAGAGCCCGGTGACGGTCTGCAACGAGATCTACATCGAGATGCGCAAGATGCACAAGCATCTGGAGCGCGCGGACATCATGCTGCGCGTGCATCCCGAGGTGGTCAAGCAGCTCAAGTCCAGCTCAGGCCGCTGGCTGATCGAGATGGAGGAGATGGCTGGCAAGACTATCCTGGTCAAGAGCGATCCCAGCCTGCAGCCGGAGCAGTTCGACATCCACTAGGAACCTGCCGGTGGCATCGCGCACCGGACTTTGCGAGCGGATCGGGTGCCCCATCCTCGCGGCGTTTTTGCCGCAGGGTGGGGGCTTTTTCCTCTTGTTGACCATTCCAGGTCGCGCACGTCCTATGAAGTTGCGCTCCCGGTGGGCGTTGACGTAATTCAGCGCGGCGGCAGCGAATGTTTTATGCAACCAAAGCTATCCGCATTAAATAGGTGTAATTTGAGCTGGAGTTGGGTTCATATATAGATTGAAAGTCCGCAACGAATCCTGAACTCGAGCCAGGGACAAGGCGCGAGTTGTTTCGAAAGTCTCAAGAAGTCTTATACTGTTGAATTGACTCGGAGGACCCATACCATGCAGCATTTTCAGCTACTCGCCAAAGGGACGTCGCGCGGGCTTTTGTGCGGCGCAGTGTTCGGGCTCGCTTTCCTGCCGCTGGCCCAGGCGCAACAGCGCCAGGTCGGTCCATCGGACGCGACCTCGCTCGCCTACAGCAGCTCCAGCGCGCTGCCCGATGATCCCGGCGCTGCGGCGGGATCGCAAGCGCCCACGCTCGGCGGCCCCACACAGACTCAGCCGCCAACGCCCACCTACGGCGGACAGAGGAAGTATGGCCATCAGACCTATAGCGATCACTGGACCAACGCGGACGGATCGCACAAGTATTCGCTCGCTTTCGGCGGCGGTATGACCATCCCGGTGTCCCAGAGAACCACATCGAGCACGCCCGGCGTGTCTAGCCCCTGCGTGCAGAACAACTCGCAGCTCGGCGCGCAGGGCCAATACTTCTCGAATGGCAAGCCCTGCATACCGGACAACGCTCTCGTGCAGACCCCGGACTGGGCGATCCAGCTCGGCGTGGGCAGGAACTTCAATAAGCGGCTCGGAGTGCTTGCTCAGTTCGAGTTCGACCGCATGAACGTGCCAGCGAGCATCATCAATTACATCATCAACTCAAGTTCCAGTCTCAACGCCAATTCCAACCTCTCAGGCATGGATATGAATACGCATGTGCTTTCGCTCACGCTCAATCCTATTTTCAACTTCTACCAGGGCGACAGCTGGGGTGCTTATGTGATCGGCGGCGGCGGGTACTACCACAAGGCGACCAACTTCACGATTGCGGTGTCCAGCGGCTACGGCGGCTATGGCTATGGCGGGGGCTACGCGAGCAATCAGAACATCGCCACGATCACAGGCAACGCTGGCGGCATGGACATCGGCGGCGGGGTTACGAGGAAATTTTCGCAATATAGCAGCGCGAGGCTGTACCTGGAGGCTCGCTACAACTACGTCGCCAGCTTATCCAATAAGAACACCGCCTATCCGGAGGCCAGCTACAGCACCGGATATATCCCTGTGGTGCTTGGAGTCCGTTGGTAGAGCGCATCGCGCTTAGGATAGTTTGCTCCAAAAAGAGCCTCCCGGTCTTATGACCGGGAGGCTCTTTTCTGCTTTCGCGGCGGCAGCGGTTGGCGTCACCTCTGCATGGCCGCTTCCACGTCCTTCGTCTCGTGCGGCAGGTTTGCGATCAGGTCCACCAGCTTGCCGTTCTGATCCACGTAAAACACGTCCTCGATGCGCACGCCGATCTTCTCCTCCGGAATGTAGATTCCAGGCTCGATGGTGAACACCATGCCCTTGTCCAGCGGCTTGGTGTAGTCCATCGGGTCATGCACATCGATGCCCACAGAGTGGCCCAGACCGTGCAGAAAATATTGCCCGAGCGGCTGGCCGTGCAGGTCTTTGCCGTGGGTGTTGATGTAATCGTAGGCCACGCGGTCCAGCGACGGCGCTGAAGCTGGGCCGCGGTGCAGCGTGTCTCCGAGCAGGAACTTGCCGGCGACGAAGGCCTGGGCCGCAGCGCGCTGCGCTCCCAGCACAATGTCGTAAATCTCCTTCTGCCGCGCAGTGAAGTGGCCATTGATGGGCATCGTTCGCGTGATGTCAGAGGCGTACATGGAGTACTCCCCGGCGGCATCGATCACCACGACATCTCCAGCCTGCATGTCGTGGCTATCTTCGGAGTAGTGCAGCACGGTGGAGTAGAGGCCGGAGCCGACAATCGGCGAGTACGAGGGCCGCTCGCATCCATTCTCCAGCAGCTTGTAGAGGATCAGGCCGTCGATGGCGCGTTCATTCACTCCCGGCTTGATCGCCTTCATGGCCGCAAGCTGCGCCTTCATCGAAGCGTCGGCCGCCTTGCGCAGAAGCTCGATCTCGCCTGCGTCCTTCACGGTGCGCAGCCCCATGGTGAGCGAGCGCACATCGCTGAACGCTGGCGGCGAGTCCATGCCGAGCGTCGACGCGGTCCACGTGGCCAGGGCAGTGCTCTGGGGAAGGTCCAACTGGCTCCAAAGATTGCGCCTCAGTCTGTAATCCGAGCCGAGCAGCTTGTTCAGAACGGAGGGCAGCTCCGTCATCGGCAGCACTTCGTCCACGCCCGTCTTCTTTGCGACATCCGGCGTTGCCGCGTCCATCTTCTCGCCGGTGTACTTCTCCATGCGCAGGTCGCGCGTCGGCAGAAAGAGCACCTCGCGATAGGGGCGGGCGGGGAACTGCCCGCTGGCTGCTTGCGCCGCCTGCACCAGCAACGCTGCCCCGGGCTCATTCCAGCCGGTCAGGTAGTAGAAGTCCTCATCCTGGCGATAGGGCATGAAGTCGACCAGCGGCTGGGTCGCCGCGAACAGCACGGCGACTCCGCCTTGCGTCTTGTCCGCGAGAGCGACGCGGCGCGCGTGATATGCGGAGGCTGGTTGGCGGTCGAGAGCATGGGCGGTGCCCAGAGATGTGGCAACAGCGACGAGCAGCAGGCAGCATTTGGGTAGCCACTTACGTATCATGGAGCACCTTTCTGACATCCAGGGGTTGATGAGATATTCCCGCCGAGCGCAACTTCACGGTGTTGTCTTGTCAGCAATTACAGGCAATGCTACACGCCCACCGGAAAGGGCTTTGGCGAGGACTCGTTCAGATTCGCGCCTGTGCTGAAGCGTTCGAAACGGCCTTGCAGCAGGCTGAGCAGGCCGGTGTACCAGTAGCCAAGGACGAAGAGCAGCAGGAAGGGGACGGTGAAGTAGTTCTCATTGGTCACCGCGTACCAGACGGTCAACGCGAAGTAGCAGCCCAGCGCGAGCTCTATCCAGGGGATAATGCCCAGGCGCTTGCGATAACGCGATGCCTGCGACCGCTCGCCCTTCTTCTTCACGTTGAATTTCGGTGTCCGCGCGAAGGCGCTCTTGATGCCAAACAGCGCCTCCATCACGGCTTTGGTGTTGGTGATGGTCAAGCCAACGCCGAGTGCCATCAGGAAAGGCAGGTAGAGGAACGTCTTCCACCAGGTGCGAGGGAACAGCTCCTTCTGGCTGACCAGATAGAAGGACGAAACGGAGAAGGTGCTGGCCATGAAGAGCGGAAAATCAATCAGCAGCATCTGAATCCATCCCTGGTAGGAGCGGATGATCATGGCCGGCATCAGCAGCACGGAAAGGACGATCATCAGCGGATAGCTCAGGTTGGCGGTCAGGTGGTAGAAGGCTTCCAGCTTGGTGTGCCAGGGAGCGTCGCTCTCAAACACGCGCGGAAGCACCTTCTTCGAGGTCTGGATGAGGCCCTTGGCCCAGCGCGCCTGCTGCGTTTTGAACGCAGTCATCTCGATGGGCAGCTCGGCCGGGCACTCGACATCCTGGAGATATTTGAAACGCCAGCCTTTGAGTTGCGCGCGATAGCTCAGGTCGGTGTCTTCGGTGAGCGTGTCGTGCTGCCATCCCCCAGCTGCTTCGATGGCGGAGCGGCGCCAGATGCCGGCCGTGCCGTTGAAGTTGAAGAAAACTCCGGAGCGCGAACGGCCTCCATGCTCCAGCACGAAGTGGCCGTCGAGCAGGATTGCCTCCACCTGGGTGAGGAAGCTGTAGTCGCGGTTCAGGTGCGTCCAACGCGTTTGAACCATGCCGATATCGGGCTCTGCGAGGTGGTGGACCACGCGCATCAGCCAGTCTCTGGGCGGGACGAAGTCCGCGTCGAAAATGGCGACAAATTCACCCTTCGCAACCTTCAGCCCCTCGTCCAGAGCGCCTGCTTTGTAGCCATGGCGGTTGGAGCGGTGCAGATAGACGATAGGCTGCGGGGGCATGCCGTCAAATCCCTGGCGATAGCGCTCGACGATCTGCTGCGCCACCAGGGTCGTCTCATCCGTGGAGTCGTCAAGTAGCTGTATTTCCAATAGGTTGCGCGGATAATCGATCCGGCAGATCGCGCCAATCAAGCGGTCGATGACGAACTGCTCGTTGAAGATGGGCAACTGGATGGTGACGGTGGGAAGGTTCTCGAACCGCGCTACGGGATCCGCAGAATGTGCGGTGTTTTTGCGGTTTTTGTAGTAGAGCCACACCAATTGATAGCGGTGGATGCCGTAGAAGGCTAGGATGACCATTACTACGAAGTAGGGGATGAGGAGGGCGGTGTCGAACCAGTTGGCTATGTATAAGCCTCTAAAGGTTTTATCGGCGTAATGGGTGTGAAAATAGTGAACAAAGCCGCGTTGCGGGACGAGGTAGGCCGTCGCCAGCGGCAGGGCTGTGCGTGTGAGGGCCGTCCATTTAAACAGTGAAAACAGGGGACTTCTCCGCAAAAAACAGAGGCTTCGTACCATGATTGTACGCGACGGGCGGCGGTGAAATGTGTATTTTCGTGCGGTGGGAACCCCGGTGGTGCACGGTGAATTCACGGTGAAAGCACGGTGGTTTTCGCCGTTATTCCTTCGTTGTCCCTTAAGGGTCTGTTAATTTGGTTGTCGGCAAGGTGGTTGAAGAAAGTGGAGGCTGGGCAAATGGTCGATGCGCGGGTGATGAAGAGACGGGTGATGAGGATTGGATCGGCAACGGTGATGGCGGCTTTCCTGCTGCTGGGTGCTCTGGCATCGGAGCGACCGGTCTTCGCCGCGGATGCGTACTCGGTGAAGCACACGTGGAAGATCGGCGGCGACGGTGGATGGGACTACCTCAGCGTGGACTCGCCCAATCATCTGCTCTATATCGCGCGCGGCAACCGCATCCAGATCGTGGACTTGCAGAGCGGGAAGCTGGTGAAGGAGATCACGGGTCTGAAGGGGACGCACGGCGTGGTGTTCGACTCGGCTGGAAAGTATGGCTACATCAGCGATGGGGGCGACAATGCCGTCCGCGTGTTCGACCGCAAGACATTCGAGCTGACGGATCGCATTCCGACGGGACAGAACCCCGACGGGATCGTGTTCGAGCCGGAGACGCAGCAGGTGCTGACGTTCAACGGGCGCAGCCATGACGCGAGCGTGATCGACATCAAGACCAACAAGGTGGTCGGCACGATTCCGCTGATGGGCAAGCCCGAGTTCCCGGCCACGGATGGCAAGGGGACTGTCTGGGTGAACAACGAGGACAAGAGCACAGTCCAGAAGATCGACGCGAAGACGATGAAGGTGACGGCGGAGTGGAGCATCCAGCCGTGCGAGGGGCCGAGCGGCCTGTCGATGGACAAGGAGCATCGGCGGCTGTTTTCGGTGTGCGACAAGGTGATGGCCGTCTCCGACGCGGACGCCGGCAAGGTGGTGGCGACGGTTCCGATTGGCGACGGGCCGGACGCGGATCGCTTCGACGCGAAGAACCATCTGGTTTTCTCCTCGAACGGAGAGGGGACGCTCAGCATCGTCCAGCAGAAGTCGGCGGACGTGTATGCGCCGCTACAGACGCTGCAGACGATGCGCAGCGCGCGCACCATGGCTCTGGACACAGCGACCGGGATGGTCTATCTGGTAGGGGCGGAGTTTGGGCCTCGTCCGGCGGCTACCGCGGAGAATCCGCGTCCGCGGCCTTCGATTGTGCCCGGGTCCTTTGTGGTGCTCGCGGTGGGCCGATAAGCAGGCGAGGGACTGAAATCGACGCTTTGCAGCAGGCGAAGCGATTTTCAGTTGTGCCCCTTGTGGGCGACGGGTATTCTGCGAGCTTGAGATCTTCTGGCAAACAGACCGTGCTCGTGGTGGATGACGACGCGATCAGCCGCGAACTTCT
>JAJZHR010000111.1 GCA_021810815.1 Acidobacteriota bacterium
ACGACCCTCTGCTGTCGGGGGCGACGCTGCGGCTGCATGTGGTCACGATGAGCGAGTCCGAGGGGCTCATGGTGCGGGCCGAGAGCGAGGGCGGCAGCGCTCCCGTGCAACTCATCTGGGCCTATGGCGGCGTGAATGGAGAGAAGGGAGCGCGCGGCGGCGACATTGGCTGCGAGCGTGTTCCCGTGTCCGAGTTCTTCCAGTTTCGCCCGGAATACAGCGCTGGCAACCAGTTCACCATCGATGGCTGCGTGGCTCATCTTGAGAGCCAGGCGGCGGCGATCAACTGCATCTTCCCTACAGGATCGAAGCTGGAAATTGCCGATGGCCGACAGTGGCAGTCATGGAGCAACCTGTCGCGCAGTGCTTCGGATGCGTCCAGCAAGCCAGACCTGCAGGTGCTCATCGGCGAAGTTTCGATGCAAGCTGGCCAGCCACTCTTTATCGCGTTGCAACATTCTGGCCGGCCCAAAGCTGGCGCTCTTTCCGAGCCGCTTCCCGGCGCTGCGAAAAAAGCTTCTCTGCCGGGCGAGTTCGCGAGCGACCCAATGGTCACATCCGCCTACATGCCTGAGCAGATTCCGGCGATCTTCGCTTCCAGCGACGCTCACTTCCGCAGGATTGCTGAGACGCTGGTAGCGGACACACCAGACCCGTACATCAACGCGGCTGCCGGTGCGATTCCGATTGCGCTGAACGGCATCTGGGATGCGCCAACGGGGACCATCCTGCATGGCGCAGTCGCGTGGCGTGTGCGGCTTGCGGGATGGCGCGGACCCTATGCGTTCGATGACCTGGGGTGGCATGACAAGATTCGCCACCACCTGCGCTACTGGATGTCACGGCAGAATGTATCGGGATTCATGCCACGGACAGGCGAGGCCGATGCGGCGAAAAATCTCGCGACGACCGAGATGCTTCTCCACTCGGATGGCGACGTCAGCAACAACCATTACGACATGAACCTCGTCTTCTTCGACGCTCTTCTGCGCCACATCATGTGGACGGGAGACATGGAGTTCGCGCGCGAGGTGTGGCCGAATATTGAGCGGCATCTGGCGTGGGAACGGCGTCTGTTCCGCAGGGAATACGGGCCAGACAAACTGCCTCTCTATGAGGCCTACGCGTGCATCTGGGCCAGCGACAACCTGCAGTACAACGGCGGCGGAGCAACCCACTCCACCGCTTACAACTACTTCCAAAACCGGACAGTCGCGCGGCTGGCGGCGGCGCTCGGCGAAGATGGCAGAATTTACACGAAGGAAGCGGACCTGATTCTTCTGGGCATGCAGCAGCACCTGTGGATGAAGGACGTGGGCTGTTTTGGCGAGTCGAAGGACTTCTTCGGCGATCAGGTCGTGCATCCATCGCCAGCACTCTGGACGTACTATCACGCGGTTGACTGCGATGTGCCGACGCCGATACAGGCATACCAGATGCGCCGCGACTTTGAAGCACGGCTGGTGCCTGTGCCTGTCCATGGCCCTGGCGTGCCCGCAGGCGACTTCAAGATGCTCTCCTGCTCGGACTGGATGCCGTACATGTGGTCCCTGAATCTGCTGCTGATGGCGGAGAACATGCACACGGCGCTGGCCTGCTGGAAGAGCGACGCTGCTGGCGCCGCCTTCGACTTGTTCAAGGGCAACCTCCTGGACAGCATGTACATGGGTCTGTGCCCCGGCGATGTGCATATGACATCGGCGCTGAGCGTGCATCGGCAGGAGGCGCAGCGTGATTTCGGCGACCCGCTCGGCATGACCTCACGCGCATTCATCGAGGGACTGTTCGGCGTACGCCCCGATCTGATTGCGGGGCGGATCGACCTTGCGCCGGGCTTTCCAGCAGAGTGGGATCATGCGTCGCTGCGTCATGCGGATTTCAACTTCAGCTTCTTGCGACAGGGCGAAACAGATACGTATCGCTTCGATTCGAAGTGGACCAAACCAGTTGATCTGCATTTGAGAATCGCGGCCCGCAAGGACAGAATTGCTTCCCTCACGATGAATGGCCAGCCAGCGCAGTGGCAGAATGCGGAGGAGTCGGTGGGAGCACCGATGCTCGTCATCACGGGGCCGACTGCGACAACGTATGAAGTGAAGATCGCGTGGAAAGGCAACGTTCCGGCATCTCCAGCGAAGATGGATCGGATGAAGAAGGGCGATGCCCTGCCAGCTTCGCTTGCGCATGCGAACGTGCTGCAACTGCTCGATCCACAAGGGGCCCTGATCGACTCAAAGGTGGTGAAGGAAGGCCACAGCACCGTGTTCGCAAAGGTGCAGCAGGGAGAGTTAAAGTGGTGGATGCCGATGGATCTGGAGGTTGAAGCGGCGACGCAGAGGGAAGCACCCGCTGTGGCAGTTGACGCCTCCGAATGCGAGCCGGTGAACCTCGATGGGATCTTCAACGACCGTGTGACGCGAATTTTCCGCAATGAATACCTGTCTCCGCGCTCTCATTTCTGCTCGCTGTCCCTGCCCAGGCAGGGCATTGGCGGCTGGGCTGGCGAGTTCAATGCGACGGCGAACATCGACGACTCTGGCCTGCGCGCAGCAGCGGAAGCGCAAGGCGGCTTTGTCGTTACTCCCTATGGAGTGCGCTTCCGCACACAGGGCACCAACGCGCGCCGAAACATTGCCTTCGCTTCCCAGTGGGACAACTTTCCTAAGGAACTGACGGTGCCGCTCACAGGAAGCGCACGGAGCATTTACCTGCTGATGGCAGGCAGCACCACGCCGCAGGAAAGCCGGATGGAGAACGCGTTGGCGACAGCGCACTATGCCGATGGGAGCAGCGATAGCCTCAGCCTGCGCAACCCGAACAACTGGTGGCCCATCGAGCAGGACTACCTCATCGACGACTTCCAGTTCGCGCGGCCTGGACGTATCCCGATGCGCCTGCACTTGAAGACCGGCAAGTTCGTGAGCTACGACGAAAAGACCTTCAAGGGACAGGGTCGCACCGTCGATGGCGGAGCAGCGACCGTACTCGTCCTTCCCGTCGATCCGGCAAAACAGCTTGCCTCACTCACCGTGCGCGCAACCGCGTTCGAGGTGATTGTTGGCCTGATGGCGGCAACACTCGTTCGCTGAGTCAAGCCAAATGCTTGGCGTGAGGCTTCATTTCAGCGCGCGGTGGCCGATGTCGCGGCGGTATTGCATGCCTTCGAAGTGGATTTTTCCCAGCGCCTGATAGGCGAGCGAGAGAGCTTGCTGCAGCGTGGGGGCGGCGGCGGTGACGCCGAGGACGCGTCCGCCTGCGGTGACACATGCGCCGTCTGCCGTTGCTGTTCCGGAGTGGAAGACTACGGCTCCTGCTACCTGGGCGGCTGCGTCGAGGCCGGTGATGGCGCGGCCGGGGGTGTAGCTGCCGGGGTAGCCGGCCGAGGCTGCGATGATGCATGCGGATGCGCCGGGCTTCCAGCGCATCTCGATGCCGCCGACGCCGCCGGGCTCGCCGGGGCTGGGCGAGGCTGCGAGCAGCATGTCGAGAATGTCGGAGTCGAGGCGCATGAGCACGGCCTGCGTCTCCGGGTCGCCGAAGCGGGTGTTGAACTCGAGCACCATGGGGCCGCGCGCGGTCATCATGAGGCCGCAGTAGAGGATGCCGGTGAAGGGAGCGCCCTCGGCGGCCATGCCGTCCACCACGGGCTGGGCCACGTGCGCGATGAGCCAGTCGCTCATGGCGGGGTCGAGCAGATCGTCGGTGGAATAGGCTCCCATGCCGCCGGTGTTGGGGCCGGTGTCGCCCTCGCCAATGCGTTTGTGGTCCTGCGCGGGAACCAGAGGGGCGACGTGCTTGCCATCGCAGAGGACAAGGAAGGAAACCTCTTCGCCCTCGAGGAACTCCTCCAGCACCAGCTTGCGGTCGGCGACGCCGAGCAGCATGCCGTCGAAGATTCCCTGGGCGGCGGCGAGCGCCTCGTCCTTGGTCTGGCAGATGACAACGCCTTTGCCCGCGGCCAGGCCGTCGGCCTTGACCACCAGAGGAGCGTGGAAGAGCTTGAGGGCGTCGGTCGCCTCCTGAAAGGAGTCGCAGACGGCATAGTGTGCCGTTGGAATCTGGTGGCGCTGCATGAACTCCTTGGCGAACGCCTTGCTGGTCTCCAGTTGCGCGGCGTCCTTCGTCGGGCCGAAGACGCGGAGGCCGCGCTGGCGCAGCTCGTCGACGAGGCCGAGCGACAGCGGCAGCTCCGGGCCGATGACGGTGAGGTCCGGCTGCTGCTCGGCAACGACGCGGAGAAGATCCTGCAGGCTGGACTGCTGCACGGGGACGCAGGTCGCGATCTGCGCGATGCCGGCGTTTCCCGGAGCGCACACCAACTCGTTCACGCGCGAAGATCGGCGCAATGCCCACACAATTGCGTGCTCGCGACCTCCGCCGCCAATCACCAGAACTTTCATGTTGCTCATTTCTGCGCCTTGCTGCGGCGCGATGCGGTCACTTCAAGTTTAGGGCAATTTGAGGCTGGGAAATCGCAGGGGCTGCGGCAAACTTTGCAGTGCTTTCCGTTGCCGCGACTGCTGTCATTTTGTGGCTACGAGAATCGCGCTGGCAAGCGGCTCGCTGAGCGAGCACAGCTTCTCCGACTTGCCGACGCGCACCTGAAACGAGCCGCTGAAAGGGAGCCGTTCGCTGAGAGTGAGCCGGATTCCGGGCCGGATGCCCTCGGCGGCGAGATGGCGCAGCATGTCGGGGTCCTTGTCGGAGACGCTGGCCACCCTGGCCGTCTGGCCGGGCTTGAGCTGCGAGAGAGCTTGCGGCGCACGGCCGGGAGCGCCGCCGGGCAGGGAGCCGTCGAGCGCTGGAATGGCGTGGCCGTGGGGGTCGAACTCCGGATGGCCGAGCTTCGCCGCGATGCGCTCCTCGAACCTCTCGGAGATGAAGTGCTCCAGCCGCTCCGCCTCCTGATGCACCTCGTCCCAGGGGTAGCCGAGCACCTGGGCGAGGAAGGTCTCAATCAGCCGGTGGTGGCGGACAATCTCCAGCGCGCGCTTCTTGCCCGCCCTGGAAAGATTCACGCCGTGGTGCTTCTGGTAGACGACGAGCGGAGGCTGGGCGGCGGCGAGCTTCTGCAGCATGTTGGTGACGGAGGCAGCGGTGATTTCCAGGTGGCTGGCGATCTCTTTGCTGCCCACCATGCGCTCCTCCCGTCCGCCGATCTCGAAGATGGCCTTGAGATAGTCGTCGGTGGCCTCGCTGCCGGGCGAGCGCCCGCCGTGAGGTTCCTTCGCGTCCCGCATTGTCGATGTCCGATGGGGCATGTTCGCAGCTTTTGTTGAATTAGAGTACCACCTGTGAAATATTTAGGTATGCCTAAGTTCTGGCTTCGCCTCACCAATCTATTCGCGGAAAGCCGGCGCCCCGAGATGTGGACCTATCTCGGGCCTGCTTTCGTGGCCAGTGTGGCGTACATCGATCCAGGAAACTTCGCGACGAACATCGAGGGCGGATCGCGCTTCGGCTACAAGCTGCTGTGGGTGCTGCTGTGGTCGAACGCGATGGCGATTTTGATCCAGTATCTCGCCGCCAAGCTGGGAATCGTCACTGGTCGCACCCTGCCGCAAAACTGCCGCGACCATTTCTCGCGAGGCACAACCGTGGCCCTGTGGGCAGCAGCGGAGATTGCCGCCATCGGCACGGACCTGGCGGAGTTCCTGGGCGCGGCGCTGGGCTTCTATCTGCTCTTCGGGCCGCATTTCCTTGCCCTTGGCTGGTCTGAGACGCACGTCCTGCTGGCGGCGGCCATCGTCACATCCATCTGCGTGTTTCTGATCCTGGCGCTGGATCTGTACGGCTTCCGCTTCATCGAGTGGGCCATCATGGCCTTCGTCGCGGCCATCGGCATCTGCTACTCCATCGAGGTCTTCCTGGTGCATCCGGACTGGAAGGCGGCGACGTTCCATACTCTGGTGCCGGAGCTTGGCGGGAGCAGCCTCTTCCTCGCGGTCTCCATGCTGGGAGCGACGGTGATGCCGCACGTCATCTACCTGCACTCCGCGCTGGTGCAGCCGCGGCTTGCCCACGCAGCCGGGACGAGCGAGGCGGACCGCAGCCGCTTCCTGCACAGGTATCTCAAGTTCGAACTGCTGGATGTATTTTTCGCGATGAATGGCGCGTGGCTCATCAACTCCGCGATGATCCTGATGGCGGCGGTCGCCTTCAGCCACCTGGCAGCGCCGGTCACCAGCATCGAACAGGCGCACCAGACGCTGGGGCCGCTTCTCGGAAGCCTCTCGGCGACCGCCTTCGCCATTGCTCTGTTGTGCTCCGGCCTGTCGTCGTCCACTGTTGGAACGATGGCGGGGCAGGTCATCATCGAGGGCTTCCTCGACATCAAGTTTCCGATTTTTCTCCGCCGCCTGATCACGATCATCCCCGCCATCATCGTCATCGCAATCGGTCTTGACCCGCTTCGCATCATCATCCTGTCGCAGGTGGTGCTCAGCTTCGCGCTGCCCTTTGCCCTGATCCCTCTGCTCATACTCACGGGCAGAGTCAGCGTGATGAAGGGCTACCTCAATGACGGCTTGACACAGTCGTTGGGCTGGCTGGCGACCACGATCATTGTCATGTTGAATGGGCTGCTGCTATGGCAGTTGATGCGGGGCTAGCCCATGCAGATCGAATGCGGCCATGTAGTAACATCTTGAAAGTGGGCCTACTCAGTCCAGCCCCCGCCTGAAGGCGAATTCCCTCCCCAGAACTGACGAACCTTGCCTATGTCGAAACGCTTCTCCCTTTTGAGGGCTGAGATGATCCAATCCAAGGCGTGGCTCCTTTGGATGACGCTGATCGCGCTCCTTTACTACCCGACATTCCGCATATTTCCGTACTGGGACGACCCAGATTACGTCATGTGGGCCGCATCCTACGGCGGCAGCATGCCGCAACATGGGGATTCGCCGCTCTTCCGCCCCATCGAGCGATACATCATCAACCTGAGCCTGCATGGCCCCCTGCCGACCTATTGGCTCACGAAGATTCTGGCCCTTGTGCTGCTGTTTCTCAGCACGCTGCTCGTCGCGAAGCTGACAAAGCTGGCGCTGCAGAACGAACACAAGTGGCTGCAGTTGGCCATTCCAACTCTTTACCTTCTTCATCCAATGCACGTAATCACCGTGCTCGAAATGGACATCACGAGCCAGAACCTTGGGACGTTCTTCTCCCTGGCCTTGGTGCTCGTCGTGTGCAGGCTCGCCGTGCTGGATCCGGGCACCTTAAATAAGGCTGCGGTTTTTCGAACCACAGCGGCGCTGTTCGTCGTATCTCTGCTGGGCGCATTTTCAAAAGAGACCTTCCTCGGAATGATCGCCGCCGCTCCGTTCCTGATGGCGATTGGATCGGA
>JAJZHR010000112.1 GCA_021810815.1 Acidobacteriota bacterium
CCGGGGGATTGAACCGGGGGATTGGTGCGGAGGAGGGGACTTGAACCCCTATGCCTTGCGGCGCTAGCACCTCAAGCTAGTGCGTCTGCCAATTTCGCCACCTCCGCACGTTGGGGTGAAGCGAGCGTGTTTCCGTTCATCAGTATAGCATTCGTTTTGGGTCGGCGATGGTGCCGGTGGATGGCCCTGGGCGGGGGCGGCGGGGCGGGGCTCGGGGAGCGGTTCCGGAAGTTTGCGACCGATTGGCGCGGTTGTCGTCTAATGGATTGAAAGCACTCTGGTGAAGCACCTTTTATGAATACCCTCAAGACCGCGTTCCTGCTGACTGCCCTGACGTTGTTCCTGCTGTTGATTGGCGACCATTTTGGCGGGCGCAATGGCCTGATCCTGGCGTTCGTGTTCGCTGGCGGGATGAACTTTTTCAGCTACTTCTACTCTGACAAGCTGGCGCTGCGGATGTACCACGCGCAGCCGGCGACGCGCGAGGAGCTGCCACGCGTGTACAAGGTGGTGGAGAACATGACGCAGAGGGTCGGCATCCCGATGCCGAAGATCTACGTGATTCCGACGGATTCTCCGAACGCGTTTGCGACGGGGCGCAATCCGGCGCATGCGTCGGTGGCGGTGACGCAGGGGATCCTGCAACTGCTGGACGATGAGGAGCTGGAGGGCGTGCTGGCGCACGAGCTGGGGCATGTGCGGAACCGGGACATCCTGACCAGCTCGATCGCGGCTACGCTGGCGGGAGCGATCACGATGATTGCGCGCATGGGCTACTGGGCGTCGATCTTCGGCGGCTTTGGCGGGGGACGCGACAGCCGCAAGGGAGGCGGGCTGGGCGGACTGTTCATGCTGATCGTGGCTCCGATTGCGGCGACGCTGATCCAACTGGCGGTGTCGCGGTCGAGGGAGTATGAGGCGGACGCGAGCGGCGCCAAGCTGACGGGGAATCCTTATGCCCTGGCGCGGGCTCTGCAGAAGCTGGACGCCTACTCGAAGCGGCTGCCGATGCAGGCTTCGCCGTCGAATGCGCACATGTTCATTGTGGCTCCGATGATGAGCGGTGCGGACCTGGCGGGGCTGTTCTCGACGCATCCGCCGATGGCGAAGCGGATTGAACGGCTGATCGGGCGCGACCACGTGTAGCGGCTGTTGGCGGATCAGCATGGGCTGCGAGTGCCGTTCGGTTGTATAAGGGTTGGTATGCTTACGACCCTGCGTTTCTTCAAACTGCTTGCGATTGTCGTCTGGCTTGGCGGCATCGTCTTCTTCGCGTTCGTGCTTGCGCCGGTGGCGTTCACGCGCCTTCCCAGCCCGCATCTGGCTGGCATGGTGGTGGGCGGAACGCTGAGGATCCTCCACACTGTCGGGCTGTTCTGCGGGCTGCTGTTCCTGCTTGCAACGCTGAGCACCTATGCTCTGGCGCGGTACCGCAAGCCGCGCATCGCAGCGGAGGCGGCGCTGGTGTGCGCGATGCTGGCGCTGACGGCCTACTCGCAGTTCAGCGTGATACCGCGGATGGAGCTTGACCGCCAACGCGTGGCCGCGAGTGGAGTGGACATCGACTCGGCATCGCCATCGAACCCTTCGCGGAGGGATTTCGACCATCTGCACGGCCAATCGGAGAAGGTGGAGGGGATTGTGCTGCTGGCGGGGCTGGGTGTGGTGTGGCTGCTGTCGCGGCGGGAAGAGTCGGTCTGAGCGCACGGAAGGCGGCATGTTCAGCGGCTTCTGGAGACTTCGATGGAGTGGTCCGGAGCGCCGGCGGGAGCTGTCAAATGGTGCGTGTTGGAGCTAAACCGATTTTTATTGAAGAAAAGTAGAGACGGGAGCGGGGAGATAGGGATAGGATGGTCGCTGCAACTCAACTCCCTGGATGGTCTCGAACGAAAATGAGCAAGCATCGTAACGTTTGTCTAGCCGCCTGCACGGTGTTGCTGGCGTGTGTCTCCACTTTGAGCGCAACTGCGCAACCCCGGCCGAGTTCGGCCCCTGACCAGGCTGCTGCGACGCGGCCATGGATGAACACCAGCCTCTCTCCCGATGAGAGGGCGGCGATGGTTTTGAAGGAAATGACGCTGGACGAGAAGATCGATCTGATCCACGGCAACGGGATGCCGGGGTGGCGGAAGCCGTCTCCGCTGGCGTATCTGGGCAACGGCGGAGCGGGTTTTGTGCTGGGCGTGGAGCGGCTGGGCATACCTCTGATCCAGATGAGCGATGCTGCGTACGGGGTGCGGGGAAGCCAGATGAACGGGCGCTACTCCACTGCTCTGCCGTCGAATGTGGCGGCGGCGGCGAGCTGGGACACGTCGGCGGCCTGCGAATACGGCGCATTGATCGGGCGGGAGCTGCGCGCTCAGGGCTACAACATGACGCTGGGCGGAGGCGTGAACCTGGCGCGGGAGCTGCGCAACGGAAGGACGTTCGAGTACCAGGGCGAAGACCCTCTGCTGGCCGGGACGATGGTGGGCAATCGCATCAAGTGCGAGGGCGAGCAGCATGTGATCAGCGACATCAAGCACTATGCGATCAACGACCAGGAGAGCGGACGCAACGAGGTGAACGCGATCATCGGCGAGCGGGCGATGCGGGAGAGCGACCTGCTGGCGTTCGAGCTGGGCGTGGAGATCGGCAATCCGAGCGCTGTGATGTGCTCGTACAACGCGGTGAACGGCGACTTCGCGTGCGAGAACAAGTTCCTGCTGACCGAAGTGCTGAAGAAGGACTGGAAGTTCAAGGGATTCGTTTTGTCGGACTGGGGCGGAACGCACAGCACGGTGAAGGCGTCCGCGGCGGGCCTGGACAACGAGGAGCCGGAGCAGAACTTCTACGGAGCGTCGATGAAGGCAGCGGTGCAGGCGGGGACGGTTCCGATGGCGGAGCTGGACGACCATGTGCTGCGCATTCTGCGTTCGGAGTTTGCCAGCGGCGTGGTGGACTATCCGACGAAGAAGTTTGTGGTGGACGTGGAGGCCGGCTTTGAAACGGCGCGCACCATCGCGGAGCAGAGCATTGTGCTGCTGAAGAACCAGGGCGGAGCGCTGCCGCTGGACGCGGGCAGGCTGCGCACGATTGCCGTGATCGGCACCAACGCGGACATGGGCATGATCTCCGGCGGAGGATCGGCGCAGGTGGACCCTCCGGGGATGCAGCAGGGAGGGTGGCAGCGGCACGTGTGGTTCCCGACATCGCCGATGAAGGCGATTCAGGCGCAGGCGAAGTCGGCCGAGGTGAAGTTCGACTCGGGCGCGGATGTGAACTCGGCCGCGGCGCTGGCGAAGAAGTCGGATGTGGCGATCGTGTTCGCGCATCAGTGGACCAGCGAGGGTATGGATCTGCCGAATCTTTCGCTGCCGGAGAATCAGGACGCTCTGATCGAGAAGGTGGCTGCGGCGAATCCGCACACGATTGTGGTTCTGGAGACGGGAACTGCGGTGACGATGCCGTGGCTGTCGAAGGTGAGCGGCGTGGTGGAGGCGTGGTACGCGGGCAGCAAGGGAGCGGACGCTGTGGCGAACATTCTCTTCGGAGAGGTGAATCCGAGCGCGAAGCTGCCGATCACGTTCCCGATGAGCGTTGCGGACCTGCCGCATCCGACGCTGGTGAAGCCGCCCGCCGGAGCGCAGGGAGCGGCTGCCGTGATGCGCACGGGGTCGGCGAAGCCGACGTTCAGCGTGGACTACAGCGAGGGGTTGAAGGTGGGCTACAAGTGGTACGACGCGGAGAAGAAGCAGGTGCTTTTCCCCTTCGGCTTCGGACTGTCGTACACGACGTACAGCTACTCCGGCCTGCATGTGAAGCATGGCGCGGAGACGACGGTGAGCTTCACGGTGAAGAACACGGGGAGCCGCGCCGGGGCGGAGATTGCTGAGGTGTATGCTGCGCTTCCGGCCGCGGCGAACGAGCCTCCGAAGCGGCTGGTGGGATGGAGCAAGGTGGCGCTGAAGGCGGGCGAGAGCAGGGAAGTGACGGTGAGCGTCGCGCCGAGAATGCTGTCGATCTATGACGTGGAGGCGCACGGATGGAAGCTGGTTCCGGGCGAGTACGCGATCATGGTGGGCGGATCGTCGCAGGAGCTGCCGCTGCATGAGGGGATGGATGTGAAGTAGGCGTCGCGGCCGGGGGCGAGTTGGCATCCCACTCATCGCGATGGAGCTGCGATGAATGGGCACCCGGACTTCGGAAGGGGCGCAGCGATTTCTTCCACTCGCAATCGGCAACATCGAACCGCAATCGGCAACATCGAACCGCGATCAAACGATGATTCGAAAGGCCCCGTCGCTGCTCTGGACGGGGCTTTCGTTTGCGTGCGGGACGGTGCTTTCGTTTGCCTGCTGCAACCTTTGCCTCCATGGATCGCAGGCACAAATCGGCAGCGCGAGCTTGAACATCGCCGACATTCGCTATAGACTCGCTTGCTTCAGCATCGTGAGGAGACGAACGGCTCATGAAAAGGCGCGTTGGCTTTTCAGCAGGACAGTGTTTGCTTGTCGCAGGACTGTGTTTGCTCGCCGCAGGACTGTGCAGCGCATGGTCAGGCATCGCCGCAGCCCAGGAAGCTTCCTCGAGTCCGACGCCGACAGTCGAGGGCGCGATCAGCGCCATCGCATCTGCTGCGGATTTCTATGTCGATGGCAAGCACGTTGTCACGAACGCGCAGACCACATTCTGGAAGCACATTGTCCAGAACGGCGATGATGCGATGGTCACCGACCCGGGCATCGCGAAGAATTTAGCCATCGGCGACAATGTGCAGGTCTTCGGCAACAACGACCGGCATACCCACTCGATCATCGCCTCAGAGGTCAGGCTGCAGCCATCCACGAATGACCATCCGGCTGGATACGCAGTGGTGCAAAAGGTCGTCGCCACATCGCCGCAGCTCATCCTGGAGGCCGACGGCTACAACATTGTCATTACGCCAAAGACCATCCTGCACAACAAGGCGCCGCTTACCGCCCAAACCGTTCCCGTCGTGAACATGTGGATCGCCTATAGCGGACGATGGAGCAAGGATGGGCTCGTAGTTGCCGAGCACGCTGCCTACTCCCCATTCCTCTTGAGCCCGCGCATGAAAAAAGGCCTCGAGAAGAGCGAGGGAAAAGTCGTCGCTCCGATGGACGGTGCCAAAGCAGGTGAGAGCAGGAAAGACGGTGAAATCCAAGCGCCTTACCTGTACGGAAAGAAGCACACAGCATCGATTCCCGCCGATCCTGCCCTTCAGCAGCGTGTCCGGAAGATCGGAGAACGGCTCATTCCAGCCTCGCAGAAGATTCTCGCCAAAGGCGATCCGCAGAAGATCGACTTCCGATTCTACGCCGTTCAAATGAGCACCCCCCAGGTGATTGGATCGCCGGATGGGATAGTCATCATTCCCGTGCAGATGATTGAAAAATTGCAGAATGACGATCAGGTCGCTGCCCTGCTTTCCCAGGGCGTAGCAGAGGCGCTGGAGTGGCTGGTGCCTCCGGCTGCAACGGGCAACAGTGGACCAGCCATGGTGGCGTTGGGCGAGATGCCATTTGTGGGCCCGGTAGCCGGCATTGCTCTCATATCCAGTGGCCTTTTCGAGATGAAGCACGGAACCTACCCCAGCCGCCTCGACCCTTCAAAGAGCGCGCGGGTAGGTCTGTCGCTCATGCATGACGCTGGATACGACATTCTTCAGGCACCTCTTGCCTCCCAGATTCTCCGGTACGGAGACGCGAAGCCAGGCGAGAAGCCACCCACGCTCCAGAGCGCCTATCTGCTCAAAATTATTGGCCTGGAGTACACGCACGACACGAGCGCGTCGTCTGGCAAGGGACAGACTATCGCGCAATAATCGGCAACATCGAACCGCGATCAGACGATGATTCGAAAGGCCCCGTCGCTGCTCTGGACGGGGCTTTCGTTTGGCTGGAGGACGGAGGCGGGCTGGGTGCCGGCGGGCTGGGCTTGATCGAAGTGGGCGCGGATGCGCTCGGCGACGGGGCGGGAGACGACGGAGGTGAGGGCTTCGAGCGGAGCCTGGCTGACGCCGCGGACGCTGCCGAAGTGCTCGACCAGCCGCTTGCGGGTGAGAGCTCCGATGCCGGGGATGGAGAGCAGCTCGGAGTCGCGGTCGCGCATTTCGCGGCGCTTGCGATGGTAGGCGATGGCGAAGCGGTGGGACTCGTCGCGGATGAGCTGCACCAGATGCAGGACGGGGGAGCGGCGGTCGAGGGCGATGGGGTCCTGCTCCATGCCGCTGACGTAGATGAGCTCCTCGCGCTTGGCGATGGAGGCGAGCGGCTGCATGGTGAAGCCGAGGTCGTTGAGGGCGTCGGCTGCGGCGTGGAGCTGGCCGAGGCCGCCGTCGATGAGGACCAGGCTGGGCATGGGCGACTTCTCTTCGGCGATGCGCTTGTAGCGGCGGGCGACGACCTCGCGCATGGAGGCGAAGTCGTCCACACCCTGGACGGATTTGACCTGGAATTTCCGGTAGTCAGATTTCTTCATCGCTCCTTTTTCCCAGACGACCATGGAGGCTACGGTTTCGGCTCCCTGGATGTGGGAGATGTCGAAGCACTCGATGCGCTGGGGGAGTTCGGGGAGCATGAGGGCGTCCTGCAGCGCCTCCTGGGTGGCGCGGATGCTGGGCTTGAGGACGCGGAAGCGCTGGTCGTAGGCCTGCTTGGCGTTCTGGCCGACGAGATCGACGAGGGAGCGTTTTTCGCCGCGCTGGGGGACGGCGATTTCGACCTTGTGGCCGCTGCGCTGGCAGAGGACGTCGGCGAGCAGTGCGCGGTCGGGGAAGTCGACGGGGACGAGGATGCTGCGCGGGATGTACTGCTGGCCGAGGTAGAGCTGCTTGAGCAGGGCGGAGAAGAAGGGGCCGGGATGGAAGCCGGGTTCGAGGGCGGCGGCTGCATCGTTTTCGGCTTCGGATTCGAGGGATTCGCCCAGCAGCTCCGGCAGGTCTTCCCAGAAGAAGTCGCGCTTGTCCACGACTTTGCCGGAGCGCATGTGGAAGAGGTTGACGGCGACCATCTCATTCTCGAAGTGGAAGCCGAAGACGTCTGCGTCCTCGTTGTCCACGGTGGCGATGCGCTGCTTCTCGCGCAGTTGATGCACGGTGATGATGAGGTCGCGGTATTTTGCGGCGAGCTCGAACTGCTCGCTGGCGGCGGCCTGCTGCATGCGCAGCTCCAGCGACTTCTCCAGGTCGGTGTGGCGTCCTTCGAGGACCATCTGCGCGTCGCGGACGGCCTCGCGGTACAGCTCCGGCGTGGTGAGGCCCTCGACGCAGGGGCCGAGGCAGCGCTTGATGTAGTACTGCAGGCAGGCGCGGGGGTGGTAGCGGGAGAGATCCACCTTGCAG
>JAJZHR010000113.1 GCA_021810815.1 Acidobacteriota bacterium
GTCGACACATGAGAACCAGAACTTCTTGTACTTGTTTCTCCGTGTGCTAATCGAGGCAGGAGGCCGCTATAAGCTGGCGCCGGAGGATGAAAAGGCGTTGTTTGCCGCGATCGAGCGGGTCTACAAGCTGCCCGCCGAGATACGGACGCTCACCAACTTTGCATCCATACTCGGCCCGCTGGGAGAACGCCTGCACCGCTGGACCCAGGCCGGGCAGTTCGGCCATCTCTTCGACAACGTCGAAGACACGCTGACGTTCTCGCGCTTCCAGACTTTCAACTTCGATGGCTGGAGCGATTACCCCGACATCCTCGAACCGCTGCTCTTTTACGTTTTGCAACGGGCGTCGTCCGAGATCGAAAAGCCTCAAAACACCGCCACCTTCAAGCTGTTTGTCATCGACGAGGCGTGGATCTTTCTCAAGAACGCGACTATCCGTGACTGGATATTAAAGGCCGAAAAAACGTGGAGGAAAAAGAACGCGGCCATGCTTCTCGCGACGCAGTCGGTCGTAGAACTGGCCGCCTCCGACATGCTGCATGTCGTCAACGAGTCCTGCCCGACCAAGATATTTCTCGCCAATCCCAACATCGACCGCAAACTCTACGCCGATGTCTTCCAGCTCAACGACACCCAACTTGAGCTGCTGGAATCGCTCGTGCCCAAGCGTGAGCTGCTGCTCATCCAGCCGCGAGGCACGAAAAAGCTGGTGCTCGAAGTCGACGCTCTCGGCTACTGGATGGCGACCAACAACGCCCGTGACAACCTCCGCAAGCAGGACTACTTCGCCCGCTTCGGGCCGGAAGAAGGCTTGATCCGGCTCGCTCACGACTACCCCAACCCCTAAGGAGAATCATGCGCCCTTCACCCATCGTTCCGCTTCTGCTCGGCCTGGCCGCGACCGTGGCTCACGGCCAGCAGTCCGCCCGCATCGTCCATTACCACGCCAACGACATCGTCAATATTCGTGCGAAGTTGAGCTACACCACGCTCATTCAATTGCCCGCCACGGAGAAAATTCTGGACGCCGCCACCGGCGACAAGGATTTCTGGATCGTCGATACCGTGGGCAATTACTGCTTCGTACATCCGGCCAAGGCAGGCATCCATTCGAGCCTTGACCTGATTACCGACAAGGGCAGCGTCTATTCCTTCACGCTGGACGATGTCGAGTACGGCGATCCCGACCTGAAGGTCGTCATCGCGCCGTCCGACCCATCCCTGCTGGCCGCCGCCAACGGTCCCGACAAGCTGGTCTCCGCCACCGCGGTGATGGCGGCGCAGGCCCAGGTGAAGGCCGCCGAGACCCGCGCCGCCAATGCTGTCGAGGAATTCCGCTCCGAGTATCCGGTGAAGGCGCTGGTTTTCGACTACACCTTCCGCGATAAAAAGCCCTTCGATGTTTCGGCGATCTATCACGACGACAAATTCACCTACATCAAATCGTCGGCCTCCGAGAAGTTCTCGATCTACGAGCTGAAGGACAAGAAGCCCGATCTCGTCACCTTTCAGTTGGAGGACGGCACCTACATTCTCCCCACCGTCGTCGACAAGGGCTATCTCCAGATCGGCAAAAACAAGCTCAACTTTGAGCGGAAAACGAAGTAGGTGCTCCGATGCCGGAACAAACGCCAACACCTGAAGTGGATATGCAACCAACCACGCCGAAGGCGGACTCACCCAACTCGCAGTTGCGCGACAAGCGCGTGCTGCCGGAGGGAGTCGTGCCGAAGCAGGCGCAAGGGTACGTCGTCGCCGGACTCGCAGTGCTCATCCTGATGGCGGTGATGTTCTCAAAGAACCATGCGAAGCCCGCCGCAAAGGACGCGGCGTCCGCTCCACTGGCCGCGTCCACCGACATGAACCAGCGGAAGATTCAGGAACTGGAGCAGGACCTCAGTGCCGACCAGCGTCAGAGCCAGCTTCAGGCCCAGATGCAAAAACCAGGTGCTGCGCCATTACAAGCAGGAGCAACGAACACCACCAATCCCGCACAACCGGGTATGGCGTCTCCGGCTGCATCGTTGCCGCCACCCGTCGCAGCTCAGCCAGCGGAACCACCCCGTGATCCCATCGCTGACGCGGAAAACGCGCTGGAGTTCAAGGCCCGCTTCGCCTCCAATCTGGTCTCTCCCGCGGATGCCGCTTCACCTCCCTCCGCAGAGCCGGTTGCTGCAAATGCTGGCGCAGCGTCTCGCTCTGCGAGCTTGTCGCAGGAACCTACAACGCCATCGACGCCGGCTGATGGATCCGGCAGCAAACGCCCTTCCGAGGTCAACGTCAACCGCGCCCACGGACAGCCCTATGTGGTCTTCGAGGGAACCACCATCGACACCGTCCTGGTGGACCGTCTCGACGGAGAGTTTGCGGGGCCGGTCAAGGTCATGGTCACCAATCCGGTCTACAGCCTCGACCGGCAGCACGTTCTGATCCCTGCGGGCACTTTCATTCTCGGCGACACCCGCAAGGTTTCCGGCTTCGGCCAGAAGCGCCTCGCCGTCACCTTCCACCGGATGCTGATGCCGGATCACTACAGTGTCGATCTCGATACGTTCCAGGGACTCGACCAGGCCGGAGCTTCGGGCCTGAAAGACAAGGTCAATAACCACTATGTCGAGATCTTCGGCGCCTCCATTGCGCTCGGCGTGATCGCCGGCGCAGCCGAGGCAACGACCTTCAACCAGGGCTATAACGAGTCCGGCAGCGAGGCGTATCAGGCTGGCATCGCCTCCAGCCTCTCGCAGTCGAGCGCCAACGTGCTCGACAAGTTCATCAACATTCCGCCCTCCATCACCATTCGCGAGGGCCACCGGATCAAGATTTACATCACCCAGGACATGCTCCTGCCCGCGTATGAAAACCACGACATGTCGGCGGTGATGTGATGCGCAAATTTGTCATCGTTGGCCTCGGCTGCGTGCTTGTGGTTGGCTGCGCCTCCCCCTCGCCGCCTCCGAAGCCTTCCCCTTACCGCTCTGCACATACCGCGCCGTTGCTCACGCCCGGCGCTCACGAAAAGGAGTTGCCATGAAGTCTGTTAAGACCCTCCTACCTGTCTGCGCTCTTGCCCTTCTGCTCGCGCCCGCGGCGCACGCGCAGTTCGGCAGCGGCATCGTCTACGATCCCACACAGTCCGTCCACGCCATCCAGCAGATCGAGCAGGGATCGCAGCTCTATACGACCGCCGTCGATACCCGCAACCAGATCGTCAGCATGTACAACCTCGCGTACCAGATGTCGCAGTTGCCTCAGAACCTGGGTACGCGGTATCGCGCCGACTGGTCGCAGTGGACCAGTTTGCAGAGCACGCCCAACACTTACGGCAACACTGCGGCGCTGGTGAATGCGTTGAACTACGGCTCCCTCACCAGCGCGGAGCAAGGTTATAGCAGCGCCTATGTTCAGGCGCAGAGCTATCCGTCCGGTGATTACTCGTCGCTTGATGCCCGGACGCAGGCCACCGTCGCCAACCAATACTCTACTTCGGAGCTGGCGCAGACAACTACCACCAGCACTCTCGCTACCCTCGGCACCATCCGGTCGGATGCGCAGTCCTTCTCCACCAGACTCGCCAACCTGGAGTCGGACACCTTCTCGACCGACCCAAGCCAGCAGACCGAGGCTGCACTGCTCGGCAAGATCAACTCCGCGACCTTGCTCCAGATTTATTCGCAACAAGACACCAATCAACTCCTCATGGCTTCGATCCAGCAGCAGCTTGTCGCCGAGAAACAGCAGATCGACGCGCAGAATCGCGCACTCAATAATTCGATCTACTTTCAGCAGAACTTTCCCACCGCCATGCAAAACGTGAACAACGGCGTGAGCGATTCCATGCACTCGATCTCGCTGAGCATCAACGGGAGCAACTGATGGGACAGAACATCATTGCGCAGGTTGGGCAGGCCATCACACAATTGCTCTCCTCGCAGAGCAGCACGCTGGAGGCCACGGGACTCGACATCTTCCGTGGCCTCGCCACCATCCTCATTGTCTGGTTCGGCATCAAGTCGGCCCTTTCCGCTTCGCAGGGACATGGCGGTGGATTCCATTTCGCCAAGTTCGCCGACCTGATCCTCATGATCGCCTTTGGTTTCGGGATGCTGACCTACTATTCGACGCCGATCCCCGGCACCAGCTACAGCTTCAGCGACCTGATCACGAAAGAGGCGTTGAACATCTCGAACCAGATCGAGTCCGACCAAACGCAATCGATCGCCGACACCATCACCAAGCAGGAACAGCAGCTTGGCTCGCCTCCCGGCAGCTTCAACCTCATTGAAGATCTGACGTACCTGCTGATCGCCGTGATCCTGGCCGCGATGGAGGCCGCCACCTTCGCGGTCATCGCCTACGGCTATGTCGCCTCTGCCGTATGCGTGCTCCTTGGCCCGATCTTCATTCCGTGGTTCATCGTGCCCAAGATGGACTGGTTGTTCTGGGGATGGCTGAAAGCCTTTATCGGCTTCAGCTTCTATCAGGTCGTGGCGGCGGCCTTTATCTACATCTTCTCGAAGGTGCTGACCTCGATGTTCCAGGTCATCGGCAATATCAGCATCTCGAATGCCTTTACCGTCCTGCCCGCGTTGCTCATTACGCTCTTTGTCTGCATCTTCGGCCTGGTCAAAATCCCGGAACTCACCAGCTCCATTCTCAGCGGACGCGCTGGCACCTGGGTCAACGTGTGGGGAGACTAGTCATGTCGAAAACAGAGAGTTCCTTTGCCACCACCGATGCCGGACACAGGTTCCTCGAACTATACGCCGAGCCTGTCGTCACCAACACCTATCTGAAAGTCGCGCTGCTGGTGCTCTCCATCGTCGCGCTCGCTTTGCTTGCGCTTCTCTACCGGACGCAGACAGCAGCCTTGCGACTAAAGCCGCTCGTCATCTCCATTTCGGATATTGGCCGCGGACAGGTGATGAACTATGACGATTTCTCCAAGATCCCCGTCGATCGCGTCAGCAAATACTACCTGGCGCAGTGGGCAGAGCTGTACTACGGACGCAACCATGCCACCCTCCAACGCGACTTCTCGCAATCGCTCGATTTCTTCTCCGGTCCGTTGCAGACAGCGACACTCCAACTGGTGAACCAGCAGAAGACCCTCCAGACTTTTCTGCTCGACCCGAGCGCGGCCAACGTGGACGTGGAGATCGATGCGGTCATCCTCGAAGACACACGGCAGTCTCCCTATCGCGCCCAGGTCGAGTTTCAGAAGGTCTTTCGCTCGCCGGGCGATGGAACCGAACAGCGCCGCGAGCGCTGGACCGCCAACGTCATCTACAGCTTTCGTGACGCAGTCCCCAACGCGATGCTGCTCACCAATCCTCTTGGCCTTGTCATCAGTTACGTCCACGAAGACCAGGCGTTCGGGAGCTGAAGACCATGCGAGCGAAGAAGTCCATCCTGCTCTATTGTGCTGACCGTGCAGTACTCTCCACGATGGCCTTTGCGCTGCGTCTGCACCCCTACCATGTCACCGCAGTGGAAGACAGTATCGAAGCAGCTCTGATCGCACACGACCGCTGCACTGCATTCTCCTGCGCTGTGCTTATCCACGCGCAGCAGGGCGACCTCGCCGGACGCCTGGTTCATCGCATCCTTGACGGCGCTGTTTCTATGCCGCTCCTACTCGTAGACAGAGCCGGGGACCTCGCACCCATCCGCTATGCCGACATAGTGCTCTATGGCCGCAACACGTCGATGCAACACATCCTCTCCGCCTTGCAGATACTCTGCTGCCGCAAGCCGGGGACCCCGGCAGATCCGCAGTTGACTTGCAGGGGTGGGAAGCCTGGACCGAAGCCACGGAGCGCCGCATGATCTGTCGCATTCTTGCGGGCGACGTTCGGGCGCGGCTGCGCGAGTTGCCGGATGAAAGCGTGCAGTGTGTCGTCACTTCGCCTCCCTATTGGGGGTTGCGAGATTACGGCGTGGATGGCCAGATCGGACAGGAGCCAACACCCGAAGAATACGTCCTCAAGCTGGTCGAGGTCTTCCGCGAAGTTCGCCATGCACTTCGCAACGACGGAACAGCGTGGGTGAATCTCGGCGACACCTACTTCGGAAGCTGGGGCAACTACGGAGGCCAAAACCGTGGACACGGATCGCAACGCGAGATCGTCAACGGCAGCGCAGTCCCCAACCCAGCATATGACGGACTGGAAAGGTATCGTCCTCCAAGTGCCCAATCACACCCAGTCCTGAAACCGAAAGACCTGGTCGGTATTCCGTGGATGCTGGCCTGTGCTCTGCGCGCCGATGGCTGGTGGTTACGCTCCGACGTGATATGGGCCAAGCCGAACCCGATGCCAGAGAGCGTAACGGACCGGCCCACCAAGAGCCATGAGTACGTCTTTTTGCTGGCGAAGAGCGGCCGCTACTTCTATGACGCCGAGGCCATCAAAGAAATCGCTGTCGGCGGCACACCCGGCAATGCCACCCATAAACAGCAAACCGCCTTCGAGCAGGGTGACGACCGGATGCGAACGAAGGCCGGACTCACGGAGATGATCGCCTTCGCACGCCACAACAAGCGTTCGGTCTGGACAATCGCGGTCGAGGCATTTCCTGACGCGCACTTCGCAGCATTTCCCACGAAGCTGGTAGAACCCTGCATCCTTGCCGGAACCAGCGAGCACGGCTGCTGCGTGGAATGCGGCGCTCCGTGGACGAGGAAGATACAACGCAGCGTCGATTTTCAATCGGGCAGCGGCAAGGCCGGCAATATACCTGGCGGCAAATTCGCCGGCAGTATGCAGGCAGAGAGCGGCGATTATGACATCCGCCTTGGGCCTGTTGTCACCACCTCGACCCTTGGCTGGGAACCCTCTTGTCAGTGCAATGCACAGGTAGCGCCTTGCACTGTTCTCGACCCTTTCAGCGGTGCCGGAACCACCGGCCTCGTCGCGTTGCGACTTGGCCGCCACTACATCGGCATCGAACTGAACCCGGAGTACGTCGCCATGTCGGAGCGGCGTCTTCGTGAAAACGCCCCGCTCTTCTGGCAGGGAGGGTAGCCATGAGATACCTCTCCGTCTGCTCCGGGATTGAGGCGGTCTCCGTCGCATGGAAACCGTTGGGCTGGCAACCTGCCATGTTCGCAGAGATTGATCCTTTCTGCTGCTGGCTACTGCGCTCGCGCTACCGCGCATCGCGTCCCGTTCACATGCCCAGTCCGCATGATGCACCCGATCGCAAAGAAGCGAAGCGTCGCGCGGCGGCCATTCGCAACATCGTTGCTCTGCCTGCCGACGGCGCGATTGCGAACGCCGGAGATTTCACGCGCATAGGAGCTGACGATGTTGGAACAA
>JAJZHR010000114.1 GCA_021810815.1 Acidobacteriota bacterium
TCGGCTTCCAGATCGGTGGCCAGTCGACGGACTACGTTATGGTCGCAGTCAACCAGAAGGGCATGCAGGACCTCCTGAAGAACAAGTTCAAGATTGGCGCGGACGCAGCTGCTTCCGCAGGCCCCGTCGGCAGGAACGCCGCTGCCGGAACCGACTGGAAGCTCAACTCCGAGCTGCTCACCTACTCGCGCAGCAAGGGTCTCTTCGCTGGCGTGGACCTTGGCGGTGTCGTTGTCACCCAGAATGCGGATGACACGCGCACCTTCTACGGCACCAACCAGCCGTTCGAGACCGTCCTGAAGGGCGATGTCGCCACGCCTGCCTCCGCGCGAGAGTTCGTCCGCACCGTCGCCAACTACTTCAGCAAGTCGAAGACCGTCAAATAGGCCTCGAACCGGCTGCCAAACCGGCTGCCAAGCCGGGTGCCCCATCCTCGCGTCGGTCGTATCGACGCAGGGTGGGGTGCTCTCCTCTCAACTGCCGTTCCCCTCACCGGGAGCGGCAGTCGTTTTTTTGCCCTCTGTCCGCGCTACACTGAAACCTCGAGTGAAAGCCAGCATGTCCTCCAGGAAAACGACGCAGCGGGTGCGCGCATGGCTCGAGTTCGCCATCGTGTGGCTGCTCGTCAGGATCATCGGCTCGCTGCCTCGCGCTGCGGCGCGCTCCGTTGGAGCAGCCATTGGATGGCTTGCGTGGACGCTGCTGGGACGTCTGCATCGCGTTGGGCTTGCCAACCTTGCTCTGGCCTTTCCTGAGGGGTCCACGGCGCAGCGCGAGCGCATCCTCAGGAGCCTCTACCGCAGCCTCGGATGGCAGCTCGCCGAATTCTGCAAAATGTCCGGCTACTCGCAGCAGCAGGCGAACGCCTTCATCCGCTACGACGGCCTGCAGCACTACCTCCAGGCCCGCGACCGCGGCAAAGGCGTCCTCGTACTCACCGGACATTTGGGCGCATGGGAACTCTCCAGCTTCTACCACTCGCTCATGGGCCATCCCATGGGCATGGTCATCCGCCGGCTCGACAATCCCCGCGTCGACCGCCTCGTCAACCGCGTTCGCTGCATGCACGGCAACCGCGTTCTGCACAAAGACGACTTCGCCCGCGGCCTTCTGGGTGCGATGCGCGCGGGAGAGACGGTCGGCATTCTCATGGACACCAATATGACGCCGCCGCAGGGCGTCTTCGTCCCTTTCTTCGGCACCCAGGCATGCACTGCGTCCGGCCTCGCCAGAGTCGCGCTCAAGACCGGCGCCGCCGTCCTCCCCGGCTTCCTCCTCTGGCATCAGGAGGAGCACAAGTACGTTCTCCACTTCGGCGAGCCTCTGGAACTCGTCCGCACCGCCGACCCCGAGCAGGACATCCTCGCCAACACAGCCCTCTTCACCAGCGTCATCGAGGCGTGGATACGGAAATATCCCGACCAGTGGCTATGGGTCCACCGCCGATGGAAGACCCGACCGGCAGGCGAGCCCAGAATCTATTGAGCGCTCCCGGACTCAACCCCATTTCCGTCCTGCTTCTCCACTCGCTTCCCAATATGCAAAACCCGCAAAAAGAAGTTCTAGCCGAAGCTCCCCCTCGGATGTAACAATCAGCGAACCAGGAAATAGCAGCTATGGATTCACGCGGCACCCTGCCAGGCGCAGGGATTCGCGTGCGTCTTCAGCATCATGACCGACAGTGGAATCGCTCGTCTTTTGCAGAGGACCATGCGGGCGTCCCCGGTATCGGCCTCGTTTGAGGCCGCATTGTCTCAGGGGGAAAAGTGCATGGCAATTCGAAAGACCGTTGTATGTCTCCTGCTGCTTCTCGTGGCAAACAGTCCGTTGCGCTCGCAGCCGGGGATCAGGAATCAAACCCCAGCCCAAACTCCGGATCAAATCAAGCAGTCCTGCCAACACTTCGTTCAGGATTTCTACGACTGGTATGTGTCCCTGCTGCAGCCCTTTCCCCAGAGCACCGGGCCCGCCGACCTCATTGTGGAGCATCGCAGGAAGGCGCAATTCAGTGAGGATATTCTTCGCCTGCTCCAGCAGGAGCAGAGATCTCAGGCGCGCAGCCACGGATACGCCGCAGGGCTCTATTTTGACCCCTTCCTGAGCAGTCTGAATCCAAGCCCGCGCTTCGTCTCCTCCTCCGTCGCCTACCAGAACGGCGCTTGCCAGGTGGAGATGCGCGGCATGGACGGCGATCAACCCATCGAGAAGGTGGTGCCCGAGGCCGTCCTGAAGAATGGCAAGTGGCAGTTCGTGAACTTCCACTACACCGGCTACGAGTCGCCCGCTTACGAGAACCTGCTCAGCACCCTGAAAGAGCTGCAATCCCGAAGAAGGCACGCAGCATGGATCGCAGCGCCTTAAAGCCAGCCCGCCTTAAAGCCAGCCAGGGCGCTTTTCCGCCCCCGTAGCCTGCAGCCGCTGGCCCCGCCGCTCTCGCCAATGTAACAATCAGACCGATGGCAAAGCTGAGCGAAATAGCGGGTTGGGTTGCAGCCGAGTGGACCGGTTCGAGCGACGCGGAGATCGTGCGCGTCTCCAGCATCATTGGCGCGAGCGCGGACTCGCTGGTATTCGCGGAGAACCACGCGAGTGTTGTGGTCGCATTGTCGTCGCAGGCTGCGGCGGCGCTGGTTCCCATGGACGCCCAGGTGCCTGAAGGCGCGAAGCCAGTGCTGCGCGTCCCCCAGCCCCGTCTCGCCTTCGCCATCGCTGCGCTCCGCCTGCGTCCGGAGCCAGCCTCCGAAGGCATCCACCCAACCGCCATCGTCGCCGAAACTGCCTGGGTGGCCTCAGGTGTCTCCATCGCTGCGCACGCCGTCATTGGCGAGAACGCGCATCTGGGCGAGGGCGTCCGCATTGCCGCAGGCTGCGTCGTCGGCGACGGCGTTCACCTCGGCGCGCACACCCGCCTCTACCCCAGGGTCGTCATCTATCCGGGTACCAGAACCGGAGAGCGCGTCGTCGTCCACGCCGGAGCCGTCCTCGGTGCCGACGGCTTCGGATACGTCCGCGACGCGTCCACCGGCGAGTACACGCAATTCCCCCAGCAGGGAACCCTCGTCATCGAGGACGACGTCGAAATCGGCGCCAACACCACCATCGACCGCGGAGCCCTCGAAGAGACCCGCATCGGCCGCGGCACCAAGCTCGACAATCTTGTCCACATCGGCCACAACTGCCGCATCGGCCGCAACGTCGTCATGGCCTCGCAGACCGGCATCTCAGGCTCCACCACGGTGGAGGATGGCGCGATTCTCGGCGGACAGGTGGGCATCGGAGAGCACGCCCTCATCGGCCCGGGTGTCATCCTCGGCGGAGGCGCAGGCGTCCTCAGCGGCAAGAAGCTGCGCGGCCCCGGCGAGGTCTTCTGGGGACGGCCAGCGCAGCCGCTGAAGTCCTATCTGCGCGGCCTCGCAGCAGTGAAGAAGTTGACCGGAACAGGGAATCAGGGAACAGGAAACAGGGATTAGGCAACAGGGATTAGGGAACAGGAGCAGCCAATGGCAGTGGTGGTAGTCGGCGGCCATTCACGCAACATCGGCAAAACCAGCGTCGTCGCCGGCCTCATAGCCGCCATGCCGCAGATGCGTTGGACCGCCTTCAAGATCACGCAGTTCGGCCACGGCATCTGCTCCGCCAATGGAGATCCCTGCGACTGCGAGACCGATGCTCACCTCGTCGCAGTCGCCGAGGAGAAGGACGCGGCCTCTGGCACCGATTCAGCCCGCTTCTTGCTGGCTGGCGCGGAGCGCTCCTTCTGGGTGCGGACCCGCCAGGGCAATCTCGCTGCGGCCATGCCGCGCGTCCGCCGCGAACTCCTCGCCATCCACGCCTCTGGCGGCAACGCCCTCATCGAGTCCAACAGCGTCCTGCGCTTCCTCCAGCCGGACCTCTATCTCGCCGTGCTCGATGCGGCGACGGCCGACTTCAAGGATTCTGCGCGTGCCTATCTTGACCGTGCCGACGCCGTCCTGCTCCGGCAGACGGGGCTTGCTCTGCAACCCCTGTGGACCGGCGTCTCCTGGAAGCTCGTCGAGAACAAGCCCCGGTTTGTCATCGGGCCGCCAGAGTATATGACCTCCGAAGTAGCCGCCTTTGTGCGCGACTCCCTCGCCTCTCCCGCACGCGCAAACGTGGTGCCCGCCTCAGTGCATGGCAAGGGACTGGCCAGCGCGCAAGATCTCGTCGGATCCCCCGTATCTCGATTCTGAGGCGCTGGATCTGCTCAGATCGACTGCACCGGCAGCATCATCAGGTCTTCCGCCAGGCCCACTTCCTTCTGCACGAAGGGCTCCGCGTAGCGCACCCCGCCCAGCAGCCCATAGGTCCGCGCAAGGGAGAACGTCCGCTCGCGAATGTCCTCATGCTGCACGAACAGGTCGCTGCCCTGCGCTTGATTCGCGTACTGCGACTTGTAGGCCATCAGAGAGTCGAAGCGGCGCTCGATGTGCGCGGTGATGTCCACCACAAAACTCGGCCGCACGTCGGCGTACAGGCTGGCGTAGAGGATCTTGAACGGACGGTGCGGAGCTGCGGTCGCGCCGCTTCTCTGCGATGGCGTCTCCACCTTGGCGAGACCGCTGACGAAGCAGGCTTCGTAGCCAAGAATGGACGCTGTGTAGTGGTCGGGATGGCGGCCCTGCCAGTAGGGAAGTATGACGACCCGGGGACGCAATTGCCGCAGCACGGCGGCGATCTTCAGGCGATTGTCCCAGGTGTTCTCCACGCGGCCGTCGGGCAGATCGAGCGCGGAGCGCCAGCGGACGCCGAGGATGCGAGCTGCTTCTGCGGCTTCTGCGGCGCGTTCGGCAGCGGTGCCGCGTGTGCCGGACTCGCCCTGCGTCAGGTCGAGAATCCCGGTGCGCCAGCCGAGAGCGGCCATTTTCAGCAGCGTGCCGCCGCAGGTCTGTTCCACATCATCGCGATGCGCAGCGATGGCGAGAATGTCGATCTGGATCTCGATCTGCGGCGGCTGCTCTGATCCTGTTGCTTCAGCCATGCAAGGCCACCAGACTAGTCCGCTGCGTTGGTCAGAGCATCCATGTAGGCCACGTCCATCGCCGTGCCCTGCACCGTGATGTTCGTGTTGTCGCGCTCCGAGCCGTCTACGGTGTTGAACGCGTGGATCTGTCCGCCGTAGGCCGTGTAAACCTTGTGCCAGTTCTGCACCCAGCAGATGCCCGTCAGGTCGCCGTAGTAGTTCGGGTCGGCATTCGAGTTCTGCAGATGGAGTGGTATGGGAACGCTCGGCACAACCAGGGCTGCCTTCGTCGTGAGGTCGAATCGGGTCAGGCAGTTGTAGTCGTACTGGTTGGCCGTCGAACCGGGATGCGCCTGCGCCTGTGCGAAACGCTCTCCCGTGGCGCACAGTTGCGATCCGATCCAGAGGCTGTTGTCGTCGGCGAAGAGCATCTTCGTGTGATTGCCGTCGGAAATCGAGTACGTCCCGGTAATCTTCTGCGACGCCAGATCGACCGTAGTCATGAACCCGGCGAAATTCCCGTCAGGTTGCAACTGTTGTCCGGAAACATAGAGCGTAGTCCCGTCCGAGATAGCGTCCGTAGCTCCTCCCGGAATCGGCACCGTCACCGTCGGCACATTCGGATTGGGAACCGTCGTCGCGAGGTTGTTGATGTTCAGGCCTGCGATGGGCAGGAAGCTGACACTGGCCTTGGTGCCGCCGCACTCCGGTCCGCAGTTCAGGATATACACCGTGTTGCCGTCGAGCGAGAAGTATGCTCCTGCAGGCCGGTCATACGTTCCCGGAACCGTCACCGCGCAGAAGACCGGCAGATTGAGAGGCTCGCAGTCCACAGCTCCCGGGATCGCAGCGATGGCGCTGGCCGCCGTGAGGTATTGGTTCACATTCAGCTTGGCGACGCGATAGATGGAGTTGCTGTTGCGCGTCATGGCCAGGCCGACCGTGCCTCCCACGTTGGTTGCGACCTTATAGATATTGGGCAGGTTCAGGCGCGTATTGGTGCCGGTGGTGCGGTCCAGCACCGTCAAATAGCCGAAGGTCTCGTTCGATGCGAAGATGTACCGGAAGTCGCCGGAGATCATGACGCTGCTGGAGATGCCAGGGAGGCCCCCAATGGCCGCCGCCTGCTTCTCCGTTCCATAGTCGATTTCCTTGAACGATCCGTCGCCAATCGCGTACACGAAGCCGGTGGTCTGCTCAGGGAAATTCTGGATGCTGTAGGGCTCATCCCCGCTGTAGCCGGAGATGTCGAACTCGGGAACCGTGTTCTGAATGTTCGTGCGCAGGTCGAGCTGACCGTCCAGAATTTCCAGCTTGCCCTGGGTCAGGGCGCTGGGGTTCTGGATAGCCACCAGAACGCGCTGAGCCAGCAGGCTCGGAGGGTTCGGACGGCCCGCGAAGTTGTGCTCTGGAAAGTAGTAGTAAACCGTGCAGGAACTCAGGGCGAGGGTGAAAAAGGCGGCAAGCGCGACCAGGCCTGCACGGGAAAAAAAGCTACGTTTCATCAACTCAGAGACTCCGGCCGCATACGCGCGCATTGGTTGGGATTGCAGCTTGAGTATAGCAAATGCGACCGGCGCGGCAGGGTGTCGCTCCGCCCGCCTGGTGCTGCGGCTGTGGTGCACTGCTGATCCCGCTGAGGAACGCCGCCGCTTCCGCCGCTCCGCTCTGGTGCTCTGGGCTATGCTGGAATAGCATATTCAAAACAGCCGGCAGCGAGGGGCGTGGCGCATGCTTTCAGACAAGCCTGCAACTTCGTCCGTTCCCGCGAATCCAATTTCGCTAAACCTATTGGCAATCAGAGCGGTGATATCCTCCCGCCGAGCGCAGAAGAGCCGGGTTCGTTGTTGCGGCGGAATCGTCTCTTCTCGCGGAAAATGGTGCGCATGAGCAATCGACTGGAAAAAATTTTCGGCGGAGATTCCGCAGGCAGAACGGTGCTCTGCGACGGAGCGATGGGCACCATGCTCTACAGCAGGGGCGTGTTCATCAACCGTTGCTATGACGAACTGAACCTCTCGCAGCCCGAGATGGTTCGCGCTGTCCACGAGGAGTATCTGCAGGCCGGAGCTGCCGTGGTCGAGACCAACACCTTCGGAGCCAACCGGTTCCGCCTGCAACGCTATGGCATGGAGGACAAGGTCGCTGCCATCAACACCGCCGGGGTGAGGATCGCCCGCCAGGCCGTGGACCAGTTGAAGGACAAGCAGGCGGGCGAGGCTTTCGTCGCAGGCGCGATCGGGCCGCTCGGTGTCCGCCTGGAGCCTCTCGGAAAGATCGGCCTGGACGAAGCAAGGGATGCATTCGCTGAGCAGATTCGCTCTCTGGCGGGGA
>JAJZHR010000115.1 GCA_021810815.1 Acidobacteriota bacterium
ATCATGTGGGTTGGCGGGTACCATTTGGCAGGTTTGATCGTCGGCGTTATCCTGCTGGACGCAGGCGCGCAGCTCAACCAGCTCGCCAACCAGACACGCATCTTCGGTCTGATCCCGTCGGCTCGCAGCCGCATCAACACCGTCTATATGACCATCTACTTCATAGGAGCGGCGGTCGGCTCCGCGCTCTCTACCATTGCCTGGGTGCATTGGAAGTGGAACGGCGTCTGCCTGCTGGGGCTCTTCTTCATTTCTCTGGCGGCGATTCGCCACGCGACAGGAATGCGCGAGACTCCGCTGGAGAGCAGGGCGCACGTCTCTCCCACGGACGCCATGCTGCAGGCCTGAAAGCCTTTGCATTCCTGCTGGCTACATCTCCTTCAGCAGCATGGTCAGGCGGGCGAATGCTTCGTCACGCGCCTTCTTGTTGGCCGGCGTGGGAGAGGGCTCCTGCCCGGCGCGCATGAAGCCATGGCCTGCGCCGTCGTAAGTGACCGGATCGTACTTCTTGCCTGCGGTCTTCATGGCCTCGATGGTGCCGGGCACGGTCGCGCCAATGCGAGCATCGTTGCCCGCATAGAAGCCGTAGACCGGTGCCTTAATGTTGGCCATCGCGGCGGCTGGCGGCGGAGTGCCATAGAAGACGAAGGCTGCATTCAGATCAGGCCGCTGCGTGGCAAAGTCGAACGCCTTGCCGCCGCCCCAGCAGAAGCCGATCACCGCCAGCTTGCCATTCGCCGCCGGAAGATGCTCGCCGTAGTCGGCAGCCGCGTTCAGGTCGGAGAGGACGACCCCTGGATCGAGCGCGGACACCGCCTTCACCGTATCGTCCTGATCCGGAAAAGCGCTGCTGCCGCCGCCATGCGGGCCAAAGCCTGAGAGTAGATCGGGGGCGACCACGATATAGCCCTCGGCCGCAAGCTGGTCGGCCATGCTGCGCGCCCAGTCGCTGAGACCGAAGATCTCGTGGATGAGCACGATCACGGGCGCTTTCTCCTTCACCTCCGGATAGACGACGAACGCCTGAACGGTGCGCGATCCATTTTTGATGGAGACCCATTCGCGATGGCGCGGCGACTTGTCCAGGGAGGCTTTGGCCCAATCCTGAGCAAAGGAGGAGCAGGCGATAGCAAGGAGACCGGCGCAGGCTACGAAGCGGAGGCTGTGCGAGATACGAAAGGAGCGCATGGCCGGAAGTTTATATCAAACATGGCTTGCCTGAAGAGCATTCTGCCGAGAAATGTGGGCGCGTCCTCACTGATTGCTGGATTGCTGGAATCGCTCGATCATCGAATTGCTCAGAACGGCTCCGGGCCTCGTGCGGCTCTGGAAACTTAGTGGGAGTTTGCGGAAGTCTTTCCATCCGCTGCGGAGGGCTGCTTTGCCGGGGGGGCGACTTCATAGCCGCCAGCGTGAGGGATGGTTCCACTGGTCCAGGCCTTCCAGCTCTCATGCGAACTCAAATGGTGGCGGGGATGCGACTGGGAAGAGCGCGCGAAGAGCGCATGCACAAAGGGAATGAACTGGCGCTGGTTGCATCGCACGCATCGAACCGGGTAATGCATGCGCACGAAGTACGCCATGTCGCCCTCGCGCAGCTTGGAACGACGGAAAATAGTGGACGCGCAAAACTCGCATTTCACAGCAGACCTGCTCCAGCGGCCATGGAACTCATTTGTGTAGGTCGCGTGTATTCAACGATAAAGCAGAAACCGCGCTCCTCAACCACTAAAAATTTCCTCAATCCCATTTTGGAACTGTGGTGCTTGCACTTTGGCCCAAAGCTATTGGAGTGTCAGGGACACTATCCCGAGATAAGGGCCCAGGCAAGGGCGGTCTACGAAACGCTTCAGAGCGCGGCAATGCGTGAGAAAGCATAACTAGGTCAGCAATGCGAGAATCTCGCGCAGTTCTTTGCGCACCCGTTGCAGCTCCTGCTTTCCAATCCTCCCTGCTGCAGCCGGAGGATCGGGCTCGATCTTAAAGGGAAGCTCCGGCTGGGCCATCTTCGTCTTGATCTCGGATTTGAAGGCCTGGCGCGCTCCAGGAATCGTATAGCCCTCCTGATAGAGCAGACGCTTGATCTGCAGCGCCATCTCCACATCGCGCTTGCGGTAGAGGCGTTGTCCGGTACCACTCTTGTTCGGCCGCAGTTGCGGAAACTCCGATTCCCAGAAGCGAAGCACATACGCCGCCACGCCACACAGGCTCGCAACCTCGCCGATGCGGAAATACAGCTTGTCGGGGATGGTCGCCTCGAGTTCGGCGGCGTCTTTGCGGGTTTGCTGCTGCTGGGGCATGGCAATCAGAACAAGCATCGCCGCATGAAATTTCCTGACACGCGGATCCAATGAGATCGGCGTTCTCGTCGAACGCCGCTCGTACAAGCTGGGGGCCGCCTGTTGCTGCGCTTCCCCTTCTTTGTCATGCAGTATAGGCCATTGCGCCCTCCGAATGGCGGCAAAACTTCCTCGAGTCCTGCTAGCGAGTTCGGAAGCAAATACCGAGCTTGCCGACCTCAGGTAGAAGGAGGTGCTGGATAGAGTGCCAATTCTGAACTGTTTCCGGTGCAGGACAGGGAGGTAAGCCACTGATACTCAGTCGGTTTGCCGCATTTCAACAGGATAAAAAGCGAACATAAAACAAAAATGCAACCAGCTTGTTAACTAGTTAGGCAACTCGTAACTACTTGAATAATAGGTGTTTAGGCACTACAAGAAATTGCCTTGACACCCCTGTCCCACAAACATAGTATTTCGCCAGAAAGTTCTGATGGCTTTGCCTCCGTTGGAACTATTCTCCCTAAAGAGAAAGGCCGCCCTGTTGCCGGGCGGCCTTTCTTGTTCCAATTGCGTACGATGGAAGCGCATAGAGATGCGGATCTCGTTCGCGTATTGGATCTCGGTGCAGCACGAGCTGCAAAGCGTGCTCCTCGCAAACTGGTAGTGCTTGAATGCTATGTGTCCGCCGCATGGACTTGCCGCATCGTGATGGGGGCGAAGAACTGCTAGCCTAATCCAAGCACGCTTCTGCGCGGAGGGAACTTGAAAACAATGCTCAGCTTCAACTTACGAGTCAGGCGGAGTCACAGCGCGCGTCCTGCTGGCTTGTGCGCCCTGCTCGTGCCTGTGGCCCGGACTCTTCCAGCTCTTCGGATCCTTCTTGCGATCTCCATGCTCGCGGTGGTGGCATCGTCTTTCGCGCAGGACACCCGGCAGGTGGCCGAGCCGAAGATTCCTCCCTCCTGCAAAGTCCTCCACGCTGAATTGACGGCCATCGACAACAAGCTGGCCGAGGAGGAGGAGAGCAAGTCCGACACCGAGCGGCTGCAGTCGGCATTGAACGATTGCAAGCCGGGCATGGCGGTCGAGCTGCGGCCGGCAACGGAGCGCTTCACCTTCTTGGCCCGCATCACACGCAAGCCTGTTGTCGAGCGCAATGCGTTCCTGACAGCTCCGATCAAGCTCCGTGAGGGCGTGACGTTGCTCATCGACAAGGGGGTTACGCTCTACGGCTCCCGCAACCCGAAGGACTACGAGACCACGCCCGGCCTCTGCGGCATTATCACAGACGAAGCGGGCGGAGGGTGCAGGCCGTTGATCTCCGTTGAAAACGCGAAGAACGCGGCCATCATGGGCGACGGCATCATCGACGGGCGCGGAGACGCAGAACTCTTCGGCTACGACTACAGTTGGTGGCGGATGGCCCGCGCCGCGACCCTGGGCAACCGACATTACAACAGCACGCGGTTGATCGTCGCCAACCATGCCGACGGCTTCATTCTCTACCGCATCACGCTGCACAACGCGCCGAACTACCACGTTGGCGTGGTCAACACCAACGGCTTCACCGCATGGGATGTCCATATTCAGACCCCGACCGTCATCGGCACCGACGCGCGCAATACCGACGGTATCGACCCCGGCAGCTCCACCAACATCACCATTGCGCATAGCTGGATCGACAACGGCGACGACAACATTGCTATCAAGACCGGCGTGACGCATATGAGCGTGCTCGACAACCATTTCTATAACGGACACGGCATGTCCATCGGCAGCGACACCTATAGCGGAGACAGCAATCTGCTGGTGGATGGGCTGACGCTGGACCACACCACCAGCGGTATCCGCATCAAGAGCAACAATTCGCGCGGAGGCATAGTGAAAGACCTGCTGTACCGCAACATCTGCATGCGCAACGTGCAGGTGCCCATCTCCATCAGCCCCTTCTACGACAACAAGACCATAGATGCGTTCGTCGACCCGAATATCCAGGGCGACCGCATTCCCACGTATAAGCGCATCACGCTGCGCAACATCACCGCTCTCACGCCTGGCGATGTGCTGATCGCAGGCAAGGACGCGGCGCACCTTACAGCGGTGACGCTGGACAATGTGAACATCCTCGGTATTAAGCCAGAGCAGGTTCACGCGCAGTTCGCGAATATTACTATGGGGCCGCACGGAGCCAACTTCACGCCAGCCGGGAATGGCGTCACCGTCACCGCAGCCGCCGTGGTTGTTGCCGGCGCGAAGCCCGCTGCCGGAACCGCCAATCCTAAGCCTGCATCGGGTGCTGCCGCAGGAACCGCGAACACCAAGCCAGCGAGGGCTGCATCCAGTGCTGCCCCAGCTGCTCCCTACGGCTGCGACGGCAAATTCCTTCCGATGCAATGAAGGGTGCCAGTCGCCGCTCACAAGCGCATTTGAAGGGGGGACTCTTGCTTGCAATGGGTTTCTGGCTACAACGGGAGCCTTCGCTTGCACCGGAGGTTTTCTTTGAAGGGGGGCGGGACTCCAATGCAGCCGGAAGCCAGTCAAACGACTTGCGGTTCTCAGTCGCTGAGGGCTTGCGGATGCTCCTTTCGCCATGGATATTCAACACTGCTTTTGCGCCGCCGTCCCGTACCCGGTAGAATCATCTTCAGGCAGGCCGACGTAGCTCAGTTGGTAGAGCAACTGATTCGTAATCAGTAGGTCAGCGGTTCAACTCCGCTCGTCGGCTCCATGTAATTCTTTTAGAATCAATTAAATGAAGGCCATCGGAGATTTCCTCGCCGGTGGCCTTCGTGTTTGATCGATTGATTGGGGGAGCTGGCATTCTGGACAACCCGAATGCTCCGAATTATCCACCGCACTCTAGTGTTCTGTCTCTAAAGATCGCTTACAAAAGCGGGCGACGGAATCGAGGATTTGGTCTGCGGTTTTGTGCCAGATGAGGGGCTTGGGGTTGCTGTTGCTGTGGTCGATGTAGTTTCGGATGGCCTGTTCCAACTCTTTGGTTGAGCGATGGACTCCGCGCCGAAGCTGCTTTTCAGTGAGGGTGGCGAACCATCGTTCGACCAGGTTGAGCCATGACGCGGACGTAGGCGTGAAGTGCAGGTGGAAGCGCGGCCGCTTGGCCAGCCAGTTGCGGATCAGTTCGGTCTTGTGGGTGCCGTAGTTGTCCAGGATGAGGTGGACGTCGAGTCCCGGCGGAACGTTGTTCTCGATGGTGTCGAGGAAGGCGCGGAACTCGACCGAGCGGTGGCGGCGATGGGTCTCGCCGATGATGTCTCCGGTCTTGGCGTCGAGCGCGGCAAAGAGGCTGGTGGTGCCGTGCCGGGTGTAGTCGTGGCTGCGGCGCTCGATCTGTCCGGGGCGCATGGGCAGCAGAGGCGCGGTGCGGTCCAGCGCCTGAATTTGGCTCTTCTCGTCCACGCACAGGACCAGAGCGCGTTCCGGCGGGTTCAGATACAGTCCCACGATGTCGCGCACCTTCTCGATGAACAGCGGATCGCGGCTGAGCTTGAAGGTCTCGGAACGATGCGGAGCGAGCGAAAAGGCGCGCCAGATGCGATGAATGCTGGCGCGGCTGAATCCGGTCTTGGCGGCCATGGAGCGCGTGGACCAGTGCGTCGCGTCGTCCGGCCTGGACTCCAGCGTCAGCGCGAGGACGCGCTCGATGTCCTCGTCGCCCAACTTGCGCGAGGTGCCGGGGCGCGGCTCGTCGAGCAGGCTGTCGATGCCGCCTTCGAGAAAACGCCGCCTCCACTTGCCGACGGTCTGAAGTGTCGCGGACACCTGTTGCGCGATGGCGGTGTTGCTGAGCCCGTCGCCAGCCAACAGGACGATCCGGGCCCGCATGGCCAAAGCCTGCGCGGTCTTCCGCCGCCGGCTCCAGACGACTAGTTGCTGGCGTTGCTCTTCGCCAATCGACAACGGCGGCAATGGACGACCCTTCGGCATCGGAGTGCTCCCACTCTATCCGATGCCAATACAACCCATGCTTATGCTAATTATTTTAGAGACAGGACACTAGGCGCCAAAAGTGGTATCCCCTTCGCGCGGAGCGCGAACCCGGAGGGAGCAGCGGCCTTCAGGCCCCTGAAATAAGGCCAGGGAGAAAAGCCGCTTTAGCCCCGGGTCTTAATCACTCGAACCCCGACGCTATTTCTGTTCCACAACCAGCCCGCTGTTCTCAAGCCGGATATCCTTCAACTCACCCAACCCGACAGACAGAAACACGCCCGTCCCGGGAAAGGCTCGACTGTTCTGCATCACCGCTCCTGCGCTATGCGTAAGCCGCACGACCGGGGCTCCGGCCGCAGGAGAGCTCGAGGAAACGTCGTCCAGCAGGAGGCTGCTGGCATTCGCAATCGCAAATGCCGGTCCCGCCGTCCCGCTCACATTCACATTGTGCAGCTCCAGGCCGCGCGTGTGGTCCGCTCGCATCGCCGTCTTGCCGGAGCCGATGATGTTGGAGAGCCGCAGCCCTGCGAGGGGCATCTCCGGCAGGCCTTCGACATCGATCACCGTCTTCGCTCCGCTGATGCTCACGTTGCTGATGGCGATGTTGCGGAAGGTGGGCGTCCGTGCGGAGACGGGCTCCTCCGTCGTGCGCGTCTCGCCCTCCATCAGGTAGTAGTTGGTCACGTCGATGGCCGTGCCGACGTTCTCCATGGTCCAGTTGTCGAAGCGGACATCCTCCACCACGCCGCCGCGTCCGCGCCTGCTCTTGATGCGGATGCCGTTCACCGTATCCACAGCGGTGATGTTGCTGGCGACGATGTTGCGCACGCCGCCAGAGGTTTCGCTGCCGATGGTGACCGCGCCGTGCGCATGATGCACGGTGCAATTCGTGATGGCCACGTCCTCCGTAGGCCGGTTCACGCGAAGGCCGTCTGCGTCCTTGCCGGACTTGATGACGATGCCGTCGTCGCCCGTGTCGATGTAGTCGTCCGAAAGCCGCACGAAGCGGCTGGAGTCGATCACGATCCCATCCGTGTGGACGCCGGGATAGGTCTCGATGGT
>JAJZHR010000116.1 GCA_021810815.1 Acidobacteriota bacterium
CCTCGCCGCAAAGCACAACTTCGAAGCAGCGAAGTTTTCCGCCCAGGACGCTCGCGATCTGGTGGTGCTGACAGTGGGCAACGCCTACCTCACCGCAGTGGCCGACGCATCGCGCATCGAGAGCGTAAAGGCGCAGCTTGCCACCTCCCAGGTCTCTCTGGACGAGGCGGTTGCCAGCCATGACGCTGGCGTCAGCCCCAAGCTCGACCTGCTGCGCGCGCAGGTGGACAACCAGGCGCAGCAGCAGGAGTTGATCGTCGCCCAGAATCAGTTCGAGAAGGACAAGATCGCTCTCGCCCGCGCCATCGGCCTGCCCATGCAGCAGGTTTTCACGCTCAGCGACAGCGCCCCCTACGCTCAGCTGGACACGGTCGATGTGGAAGCCGCCGTGCTGACCGCGCAGCAGAACCGCAGCGACCTGAAAGCCCTTCAGGAGCAGGTGAAGGCCGCGGAGTTGCAGAACAAGGCGGCCACCGCCGAGCGTTTCCCCACCGTCACCTTCAACGGCGACTACGGCGACATCGGCGTCAATCCCAGCACCTCGCATGGAACAGGATCGGCCACGGGAACCGTCGCAGCTCCTATCTTCGAGGAGGGCAAGCTGCAGGGAGACAAGCGCGTCGCCGATGCCGCCCTCCAGCAGAAGCGCGCCCAGTTGAACGACATGCGGATGCAGATCAGCGCGGACGTGCGCGACAGCGTTCTGGATATTCAGGCAGCGCAAAAGGTGGTCGAGGTCGCGCGCAGCAACGCCGACCTGGCCAATGAGGCGCTCAGCGACGCGCAGCAGAGGTTCAAAGCCGGCGTGTCGGACAATCTGCCTGTTTCCCAGGCCCAGGCGCAGCTTGAACAGGCCAACAACCAATACATCGCCGCTCTTTACCAGCACAATGTAGCCAAGCTCGCCCTGGCGCGGGCGCTGGGCGTGGCGCGAACGAATTACAAAGATTACGTGGGAGGAAAGTAAATTGGCTGACGAAAACACAGGCGCAGCGAAGACCGGACCGGACGCAGCGGCCGCCTCCAGCGCCGGCACCACCATCGACACCAGCGTCGACACCAGCGTTCCAGAGGAGAAGTCCAACCGCCGTTACATCGTCATCGGCGTTGTGCTTCTGCTGATACTGATCGCAGGCTTCTTTTACTGGCGCTCCACGTTCATCGTAGACACCGACGACGCCCAGGTCGACGGCAACCTGGACCAGATCAGCGCGCGCATCGCCGGCAACATCACCAAGGTCTACATCCAGGACAACCAGAAGGTCTCTGCCGGCCAGTTGCTGGCAGAGATCGACCCTACCGACTACCAGGTGGCCGTGGATCAGGATGAGGCCAACCTTGCCAGCGCCGAGGCCAATTACGAGGCCGCGAAGGTGAATGTTCCGATCACCAGCATCAATGTCGGGAACTCGCTGCGGTCGGCTGGAGCAGACGTGCAAGGCACCACAGCGGCGATCTCCCTGGCCCAGCAGCAGAGCCAGGCAGCAGCCGCGCGCGTCGACGAGGCTGCGGCAAACGCTGCCAAGGCGCAGCTCGACCTGGATCGCTACACGCCGCTGGTGCAGAAGGACGTCATCAGCAAGCAGCAGTATGACGCTGCCGTTGCTGCGGCAGCAGCCGCAAAGGCCAACCTGCTGGAGGCAAAGGCCAACCAGATCGGATCAGAGGATTCCGTGCGCCAGGCCAACCAGAGGCTCGCCCAGTCCCAGGCCATGCTGGCCACTGCGCGCACCGCTCCGCAGCAGGTGAAGGTGCAGCAGGCCAGGGCGGCGCAGGCCGCAGCTCAGGTGAAGCAGGCGCAGGCCACGCTGGAGCAGGCCCGGCTCAACCTCAGCTACACCAGGATCACAGCGCCGGAGGCCGGCATCGTCAACAAAAAGAACGTCCAGATCGGCAGCAACGTCGGCATCGGACAGAACCTGATGACCCTCATTCCTCAGGATGACCTGTGGGTGACGGCCAACTTCAAGGAAACACAGTTGGCGAACATGCGCGTCGGCCAGTCGGTGGACATCAAGGTGGACGCCCTCGGCGGCAGGGTCTACCACGGCAAAGTAACGCAGGTAGGCGGTGCGACGGGTTCGCGCCTCAGCCTGTTCCCGCCCGAGAACGCCACCGGAAACTACGTGAAGGTCGTCCAGCGCATCCCGGTGCGCATCGACTTCACCAACCTGACGCAGGAGAATGGCGAGCACCTCTTGCGCCCCGGCTTCTCCGTCACGCCCGAGGTCCACGTCAAGTAACAACGGCTGGCATCTTGCACTCCAGACCTTTCTTCCGCATCTCACAAAGTGAGAACGGCAAGGAGGATTCGCGCAATGACATCCAAACACAAGAACCTGCAGGTGATGAGCAATACCGGCTTCAGTGCGCCGAACTGGCACGCGAAGGCGGCTGAAACCCAGAAGTTCGGCGAAGTGATTGCAGATCTGCCACTTGGCCTGAGCCAGAAAGTCCGCACCGAAGTCGTCGGCCAGTTGAACCTGATTCTCGCCGATGCGACAGCCTTGCGCGACCTCTACAAGAAGAGCCACTGGCAGGTGGCAGGGCCAACGTTCTACCAACTGCATCTGCTCTTCGACAAGCATTTCAGCGAACAGTTGGAGATTGTGGACACGATCGCCGAGCGCATCCAGACGCTGGGTGGCGTCAGCCTCGCGATGGGCGCAGACGTGGCGGAGTACACCCGCCTGCAACGTCCTCCAAAGGGACGGGAAGAGGCTCCGGTGCAGATCACCCGCCTCCTGGAGGGGCACCAGATCATCATCGAGGCCAGCCGCAAACTGGCGAAAAAAGCCGCCGAACTTGGCGATGACGGCACCAATGACATGCTGGTCAGCGACGTGCTCCGCCCCAACGAACTGCAGGTATGGTTCCTCAGCGAACACCTGGTCGCCATGCCCCTCACCTTTCCCCAGTGACACAGCCTCGCCCCCCTGAAACAGCCCGATCCTGACCGCCCTCAAAGGCCAATCCCGCCGCGGATTGGCCTTTGCTTCGTTTTGGCCGCCACCGCCTCGGTTAGCGCATCTTCTTCCCTGCGGAATTCATCTATAGTTGTGCAGCCACTTCTCTCAGTCCCTGCCGCGGAGCCGCCTTTCCCCATGCCAATCGCGACCCACTTCTTCATCGCATACGCCTATCCGATCCTGTTCGGATGGGTGGTGATGGAGCAGCTCGGCGTGCCGGTTCCCAGCATTCCTCTGCTGCTGATGGCAGGAACCCTGAGCGCGACGCACCGCCTTCATGCCGAGGCTGCGCTCCTCGTCGTCGTCGCAGCATGCGCCCTCGGCGACTCGATCTGGTGGATGCTCGGCCGCAGGTTTGGCGGAAGAGTGCTGCAACTCCTCTGCCGCTTCTCAATGGAAGCCAACACCTGCGTCTCCAAAACAGAGAATTATTTCGGCCGGCACGGCGCAAGCACCCTCCTCTTCGCCAAGTTCGTCCCCGGCCTCAGCACCGTGGCCCCTCCCATCGCAGGGCAAACCGGAATGGGATATCTCAGATTCCTCGGCTACGACATGGCCGGCTCCTTCGTCTGGGCCGGAACCTACCTCTACGCTGGCCGCTTCTTCGGAGATGCGATCAAGCGCGACCCCACCCTGCTCCACCTGATGAACCACTCCGCCATGGGGCTCGTGGCACTCATCATTCTCGCCTTCCCCATCTATCGCTGGATCAAGCAGCGCCGCTTCCTCGCCAACGTCCGCAAGCTGCGCCTCGACGCCCACGAGCTGAAAAAGATGATCGACGAATCCAGCCAGGGAGGCAGCCATCCTCCCTACATCGTCGACCTGCGCCACCCGCTGGACTATATGCCCGACCCGCGCGTCCTGCCGGGAGCGGTGCGCATGGGCCCATCGGAGCTGGCACGGCACGCCAGCAGAATTCCGCTCGACCGCGATGTCATTCTCTACTGCACCTGCCCCAGCGAGGAGACCAGCGCCAAGGTCGCCCTCAGCCTGCACAAACTCGGCATCTACCGCGTCCGCCCGTTGCGCGGCGGCTTCGACGGGTGGAAGAACGCCGGCTATCCCCTGGAGGACTACGTCGATGCGAACACCACCGGCGACTCCAGGTGACGGCCTTCTCAGTGCTCTTCCGCAGCAAACAATGAATGCCTCTGTTGGCTACGAAAATTGAAAGGGGACGGACCGAAGCCCATCCCCTTCAAAAAGTTCAGCAAGGCCGCCCTGTCAGGCGTGTGCCGGGTCGGGAGCTTCCGTATCCACTCCCAGGTCGGCGAACGCCTGCTGCGCCTTCTTCGCGTCGAACTGTCCGTCGCGCGCCAGCCTGGACAGCGTGGCCGACACAATCGACTCCGCATTCACCTCGAAGTGGCGCCGCAGGTGCTCGCGATTGTCTGAGCGCCCAAAGCCGTCTGTGCCCAGCGAAACCAGTCGCTTGCCCAGCCACGGAGCAAGCTGGTCGGACATCGTCTTCATGTAGTCGCTCGCAGCGATAATGGGCCCTTTGGCGTCGCCAAGCGCGGTCATGAGGAACGGCTGCTTCTCCGGCTCGCTCGGGTGCAGGCGGTTCCAGCGCTCGATGGCCAGCGCGTCGCGGCGAAGCTCATTGTAGCTGGTGACGCTCCACACATCCGCGCGAACGCCATACTGCTCCGCAAGAATCCCCTGCGCTCGAACCACTTCGTTCAAGATCGGGCCGCTGCCGAACAACTGCGCCACAGGAGCGTTCTTCGCGGCTTTGCCCTCGGCCGGCTTGAACTTGTAGATGCCGCGCAGAATGCCTTCCTGCGCTCCCTCCGGCATGGCCGGCATGGCGTAGTCCTCGTTGTACATGGTGATGTAGTAGAAGATCGGCTCACTCTGCTGGTACATGCGCCGAATGCCCTCCTGCACGATCACCGCCAGCTCGTATACGAACGCGGGATCGTAGCTCAGGCAGGTGGGAACCGTGCTTGCGAGCAGGTGGCTGTGGCCGTCCTGGTGCTGCAGACCTTCGCCCAGCAGCGTCGTCCGGCCAGCGGTTCCCGCCATCAGAAAGCCCTTGCCGCGCGAGTCCGCGAACGCCCAGATCATGTCCCCGGTGCGCTGGAAGCCAAACATCGAGTAGTACATGTAGAAGGGGATGCTGGGAATGTTGTAGTTCGAATATCCCGATCCGGCGGCGGCGAACGAAGCCATCGCGCCAGCCTCGGTGATGCCCTCCTCCAGAATCTGCCCGTCCTTCTCCTCGCGGTAATAGAGCAGCATATCCGCGTCATGCGGCTGGTACTTCTGGCCCTCCGGAGCGTAGATGCCCACCTGCCGAATAGCCGACTCCAGCCCAAAGGTGCGTCCCTCGTCCGGGACAATCGGCACCACAAACCTGCCGAAGTCGGCGTCCTTCATCAGATGCCGCAGGATCGACACAAAACCCATCGTGGTTGAAACCGCGCGGCCCTTGCTGCCTGCCGTCCACTCGCCATAGTAGCCAATATCCGGCGCCTTGAAGCCCAGATCCACCGGGTTCCGGCTGGGCATGTGTCCGCCAAGCTCGGCGCGGCGCCGCTGCATGTAAACGATCTCGGGAGCGTCCTGCTCCGGCCTCCAGGGCTTGCCCTGCCTGGCCTGCTCCTCCGGGATCGGAATGTCGAAGCGCTTGACGAACGACGCCAGCCCCTCGTCCGTGAGCTTCTTTTCCGAGTGGGTCGCATTGCGCGACTGCGCCGATCCCATGCCATAGCCCTTCACCGTCATGGCAAGAATCACCGTGGGGCTGCCGGTGTGCTCAATCGCCTGCTTGTACGCGTTGTAGATCTTCACCGGGTCGTGTCCGCCGCGGTGCAGCCGGGCGAGCTGGTCGTCGGTCATGTCCTTCACCAGCTCCAGCAGCTCCGGATACTTCCCAAAGAACTGCTTGCGCAGGAAGGCCCCGCCCTTTGCCTTGAAGGTCTGGAAGTCGCCATCGACGCACTCCTCCATCCGCTTCAGCAGCAGTCCGGACTTGTCGCGCGCGAAGAGCTGATCCCAGTCCGAGCTCCAGATCACCTTGATGACGTTCCATCCAGCGCCCCGGAAGCCGCCCTCCAGCTCGTCGATGATGCGCTTGTTGCCGCGCACCGGGCCGTCCAGCCGCTGCAGGTTGCAGTTGATGACAAAGATGAGATTGTCCAGCTTCTCCCGCGTGGCGAGACCGATGGCTCCCAGCGTCTCCACCTCGTCCGTCTCGCCGTCGCCGACGAACGCCCACACCTTGCGCGGCGTCTTCTCGATCAGATTGCGCGCCTCCAGATAGCGCATGAAGCGCGCCTGATAGATCGCGTTCAGCGGGCCGATGCCCATCGAAACCGTCGGAAAACGCCAGAAGTCCGGCATCAGCCACGGGTGGGGATAGGAAGAGAGGCCGGGCTTGTCGCGCAGCTCGTGGCGGAAGTTGGCAAGGTGGCTGTCGTCCAGGCGGCCTTCAAGATAGGCGCGCGCATAAATTCCGGGCGACGCATGGCCCTGGAAATAAACGAAATCGCCGGGCTGGTCGCCATATTGAGCATGGAAAAAGTGGTTCATGCCCACCTCCACCAGCGTCGCCAGCGACGAATACGTAGAGATGTGGCCGCCGATGCCAGCGTCCTTCTTGTTCTGGCCGTGAACCATCGCCATCGCGTTCCAGCGGATCAGCGCCTCCACGCGGCTCTCCAGGTTGCGGTCGCCAGGATACGGAGCCTCGGCCGAGGTCGGGATGGTGTTGCAAAAACGCGTGATCAGGCTTCCCGGAGCGGCGGCGACGCCCACCTCATGGGCACGCTGGCCCAGCGCGGCGAGCAGGTCAGAGCCCTGCGCTGCGTCTTCGGCGACTACGTCATTGAATGCCTCAAGCCATTCCTGCACTTCGGCTGCAAAATCGGGGGACGCTGGATTCGTAGTGGCAAAATTCGTGGTCATTAGACTCGCTTTTTCCTGGCGGAATTGGATTGTTTCTTCTGGAACCCTGGGGAGAAAAATCCGTTGTGATCAGAGCGCTGATGACCCTGCCACAACTCTCTAGGTTATCACCGACAATTGACCCGCCCTTGCTGCGCGACCTTCGCCACAGTGGGCTGATTGGAGCGTTTTGCTCTTTTGCTCTTTTGGAACTTCCTCCTCAAAGGAACCTCTGATGAAGTCGCGCTTTGGAGGGCGAGGGACTTCATTCCCGCCGATGAACTGAAATGCAGCGGGCCTCTTAGCCCCTGAGGGAATGACAGAGCGCCTTGCATCAGCGTTTCCCTATGGATGCTGGAAACTGCCTGGCCCTGGCAGCAGCG
>JAJZHR010000117.1 GCA_021810815.1 Acidobacteriota bacterium
GGGCCATTCGCCGAGCCAGCCTGCTACACTCGCCCGGTGAAGATTTTCGTTGCTGCAATGCTGTTTGCGCTGCCGCTTGCTGCTCTTGCGCAGAGCACCGCCGCCGCGAAGCCGGACGCAAAGCCCGGCCTGGAGCCGGATGCCATCTACTACGATGGCCATTTCCTGACCGGCATCGGCCTGGCCAGCGCGGCTCCGCAACGCGTGTCCGCCATTGCCATCAGCCGCGGCAAGGTGCTGGCGACAGGGACGGATGCTGCCATGCTGGCCAGCAAAGGGCCGCGGACGCGGCTGGTGGATCTGCACGGAGCATTCGCTCTGCCCGGCCTGAACGACGCGCATGTGCATCTGGCCGGAGCAGGGCAGCAGAAGCTTGCCGTCGACCTGACGGGCTGCAAATCGCTGGCGGAGATGCAGGAGCGCATTGCGGCGGCGGCGGCCAAGGCAGCGCCGGGAGCGTGGCTCCTGGGCGGCGGATGGGACCATACGCTGTGGGCCAGCCAACAGCTACCGAGAGCGGCCGATCTGGATGAGGCGGCGCACGGACATCCGGCCTTTTTTGAGCGGATCGACGGCCACATCGCCGTTGCGAACACGGCAGCCCTGGCCGCCGCAGGCATCACAGCGGCCACGCCCGATCCGCAGGGCGGAAAGTTCGACCACGAGGCATCGGGAAAGCCGACCGGGATTGTGCGGGAGCGGACCGCAGTGGCGATGGTTCGGGCGAAAATCCCACCGCCAAGCATGGAACTGCGCAAGCGGGCGCTGCTGATCGCCATCAACGACGCTCTGGCGCATGGGCTGACGTCGGTGCAGGACTTCTCTGAATGGGACGATTTTCTTGCCATGGAGGAGCTGGAGCGGGCGGGCCAACTGCACCTGCGCATCTCCGAGTGGCTGGACTTCACCAAGCCGGTGGAGGAGTTGAAGAGGGAGCAGGCGTCGCACCCGGCGGACGACCCGCTGCTGCACACCGGAATGCTGAAGGGCTTCATGGATGGGTCGCTGGGATCGCGGACGGCCGCTCTGAACGCTGCGTATGCGGACGATCCCGGCAACTCCGGCATTCCTCGCTTCGACCAGAAGACGCTGAACCAGATGGCCACCGAGCGCGCCGAGGCTGGCTTCCAGCTTGGCTTCCATGCCATCGGGGACAAGGCCGTTTCGATGGCGCTGACCGCGTTCGAGGTTTCGGGCCAGGAGCGGATGAAGATGCTCTCTTCGCTGCTGCCGCAATTGCAGAAGCCGGCCGGAGAGCGTGTTTCGGCGACGCCGGACGCGCGCAACCGCATCGAGCACGCGCAACTGGTGGCACCCGGCGATATCGAGCGCATGGAGCGGCTGGGGGTCGTTGCCTCCATCCAGCCGAACTACATTCTGACGGACATGAACTGGGCGGAGCAGCGGCTGGGGCCTGACCGGGTGAAGATCTCCTATCCGCTGAAGACCTTCCTCGACCACCGCATTCCGATGGCCTTCGGCACGGACTATCCGGTGGAGCCGATCACTCCCTTTCGCGGGATATACGCTGCGGTGACGCGGAGGAACGAGGCGGGGACGATGAGCTTCCGCCCGGAGGAGAAGATCACGGTCGGCGAGGCCCTGTACGCCTACACGCAGGGGTCGGCGTATGCCGAGAGGCGCGAAAAGATGAAGGGGACGCTGACACCGGGCAAACTTGCGGATTTCACCGTGATCGACCGTGATTTGACCGCGATTCCACCGTCGGAAATCCTGAAAATTACGGTGCTTCGGACGGTGGTTGGCGGCGAAACGGTGTATTCCAGCACGGTGAAATGACGGTCGGAGACTCTCACCCTCCGGCAATCGCGCCGATGACCAGAAGCGGCTCCTTGCCGGTTGCGACTGCATCGGGCAGAGGAGCGTCAGGGGAGTCGTGGGACAGGTCCTCTTCGCAGGCGAAGAAGCGCAGAAAGGGCCGCCGCTGCCGGGTGGCGTGGTCGCGGATGGTGCCCTGGAGCATGGGATAGAGCTGCTCCAGAGCATTCAGGACGGAGGTCAGCGTGACCGGGCCGTCGATCCGGAGGCACACTTCGCCCTCGACCTGCGCCAGGGTTCGCAGGTGAGCGGGAAGCTCCAGCCTGACGGCCGCTCCGGTCTTGTCTCCTGTTGTTCGGGACCTGTCTCCGGATCTGTCTCCGGTCATGGATATGGCCTCGCTCATGGCAGGGTCTGCACCTCGACGGAGAGGACGGCTGGCAAATCGTGGACGATGGGGGTCCAACTGTCGCCCGCGTTGGCGGAGGCGTAGACCTGTCCTCCGGTGGTTCCGAAGTAGACGCCGCATTGGTCGAGCTGGTCGACGGCCATGGCATCGCGCAGGACGTTCACGTAGCAATTGCTCTGCGGGAGGCCTTTGGTGAGCGGCTCCCACTCATTGCCGCCGGAGCGGCTGCGGTAGACGCGCAGCTTGCCCTCGGGAGGGAAGTGTTCGGAGTCGCTCTTGATGGGGACGACGTAGAGGGTGTCCGGCTCGTGCGCGTGGACGTCGATGGCGAAGCCGAAATCGGTGGGCAGGTTGCCGCTGATCTCGTGCCAGGATTCGCCGGCGTTGTCGCTGCGCATGACGTCCCAGTGCTTCTGCATGAAGAGGACGCTGGGGCGGGAGGGGTGCATGGCGATGTGGTGGACGCAGTGTCCCACCTCGGCGGCGGGGTCGGGAATGTATTGCGAGCGGAGCCCCTGGTTGATGGGCTTCCAGGTGGCTCCGCCGTCGTCGGTGCGGAAGGCTCCGGCGGCGGAGATGGCGATGAAAATGCGCTGCGGATCGCCGGGGTCGAGGAGGATGCTGTGCAGGCACATGCCGCCGGCTCCGGGCTGCCAGCGAGGGCCGGAGCCGTGGCCGCGCAGGCCGGAGATCTCCTGCCAACTAGCACCGCCATCGCTGGAGCGGAAGAGGGCTGCGTCTTCGATTCCGGCGTAGACGGTGTCGGGATCGGTGAGCGACGGCTCCAGATGCCAGACGCGCTTGAACTCCCAGGGGTGAGGGGTTCCGTCGTACCACTGGTGGGTTCCGGGGACGCCCTCGTAGGGGAACTTGTTGCCGACGGGGTTCCAGGTTTTGCCGCCGTCGTCGGAGCGCTGGATCAACTGGCCGAACCAGCCGCTGGATTGGGAGGCGTAGATGCGGTTGGGGTCCGCGGGAGAGCCTTTCAGGTGGTACATCTCCCAGCCGGCGAAGTGCGGACCGCTGACGTCCCACTTCTCCCGCCTGCCATCGGATGACAGAATGAACGCTCCCTTGCGCGTGCCTACCAGTACACGTACTTCGCTCATGGCTTGCTTCCTCCTTTGGGCTGCTTCGACTTGGTTCTGCTGCTCTTGCTGCCTTTGCTGATGGGTGGCCGGTGCTGCGCGTCTTCGGGATTGCTTTGGAAGGGCGGCAGCAGAGGGGCGGGGTCGCGCTCGCTCCATCGCCTGCGGGTTTCGGCCAGGACGGCTGCGCGGTTGGCCGCCATGTGCGCCATGATTTCGCAGGGAGCGCCGGTTTCCTCGTGCTTCGCTCCCCAGAGCAGGAGTTCCAGCAGCACGGGGGCGAGGTCGATTCCTTTTTCTGTCAGGCGGTAGTTGACCCTGCGCCCATCCTTCTCCTTCGCCTCGGTGGTTATGATGCCAGCGGCTTCCAGGGCTCTCAGGCGGTCCGCGAGGACGTTGGTTGCGATGCCTTCGCCAGAGCCGAGAAACTCCTTGTAGGCTCTGTGGCCTCGCACCATCAGGTCGCGGACAATCAACAGCGACCAGCGGTCTCCGAAAATCTCAAGAGAGACGCTCACAGGGCAGCCGGAGCGTCGTTTCGACCTTGGCTTCCCATTCACGAGCGAGACGATAGCAAATGTTACTTGCAATTAGCAAGTAAGAAATTGAGGCATGTCTGCTGGTGGATTGCTGCGGTGAAATCCCACCCATGCCGCAAAGACAACGACGCGTCCTGGATGGGGCGCCCGGGAAATAAATAAGAGATGGGGCGTCCGGCAGGCAAGAGATGGAGGGCGGCTCTGCTACGCTCAGCTATGCTCCGCGACCTGAAGCCGTCTACCCTGGCGCATGTTCTTCTTCTGGGCGTGGTGGCGCTGTGGGGATCGACCTTTGTGCTGGTGAAGGACGCTCTGCGGGATGTGACGCCGCTGCTTTTTAATCTGCTGCGGATGACGTTGGCTTTTCTTTGTCTTGCGGTGGTTTCCCGCAGGCAGTGGAGGCTGCTGACGCCGCGGGCGTGGGCCTCGGGAGCTGTGGTCGGATTGTTTCTGGCTGCGGGGTACCAGTTTCAGACGGCTGGCCTCGCGCTGACGACGCCAGCGAAGTCGGCGTTTATCACGGGGCTGGTGGTGGTGCTGGTTCCACTGCTTTGCGGGATTCCGGGCCTGCGACCGGAGATGGGGCATCGACCGGGATGGAACTCCCTGGCGGGCGCTCTGATGGCCTTCGCAGGGATCGTTCTGCTTACGACGCCTGCGCACACGCCGTGGAGGGAATTGTTTTGGAGCCTGAACCGGGGGGATGTTCTCACGTTTGGCTGCGCGATTGCGTTTGCCTTCCATGTGCTGGCGCTGGCGCGCACCTCTCCGCGGGTGAACTTCGCGGCTCTGGCGATGCTGCAAATCGGCTTCTGCGCGGTGGCGATGGCGATTACGCTTCCGATGTTCGAGCACCCGCACCTGGTGCCGACGGCGCGGTTGGGCGTGGCGCTGGCGGTGACGGCGGTTCTGGCGACGGCGGTCGCGTTCAGCATCCAGACGTACGCTCAGCAGCACCTGCCGCCGACGCACACCGCTCTGCTGCTCTCGCTGGAGCCGGTGTTTGCATGGATGACTGCGTGGCTGGTGCTGGGCGAGACGCTTGGCCTGAGGGGAAGCGCGGGAGCGGTGCTGGTGCTGGCGGGGATTCTGGTGACGGAGTTGATGCAGCCGCGATCCGGCGCAACCGAGGCGGCGCACACGGCGCATGAGGCTGGTTGAAGAGGTTGCGGGGCTGGCATGGAAGCACATGGAAGCACCTGGAAGCGCCTGGAAGCGCCTGGAAGCGCCTGGAGAGGGCGGAACCGTTGGACGGCAACGAAAGGCCCACCTTTTTCATTGGCACAGCGTCTAAGGATTGGTTGTCCGGGGCCAGACTGGGTGTTGAGTCCGGGCGTTGAGGGGTTGTTCCCCGGTTTTGCCGCCGCAGGTTGACCCCTTTGGCATCTGGATATACTGGTTCGTTGACAGATTTCTCCTTCATGCCGCGCTGAGCCGGCGGCTGTATCGCTGCAAGTGTTACGAACGGAAAAATATACGAGGTAAGCGAAAACCCATGAATCAACCCACTCTGTTGCAAAGGCTCCGCAGCCGCGGTCTGGCGACCGCTTTCACCGTTCTCACGACCCTCAGCGTCGGCGTTCTGGCAGGCTCCGTGCTTACCCGGAATGTGCATGGCAAAGAAGCTCAGGTGAACACCTCCGACGCGACGCCGCTGACCATCCCGTCACCCATCACTCTTTCGAACGGCTTCTCCGCGATTGCGAAGCAGGTGGGGCCGGCTGTGGTGAACATCAACACCGAGAGCCTGCCGAAGCCGCAGAGCAGCCGCAACCGCGGCAATCAGCGTCGCCGCATGGCTCCGATGCCGAACACTCCGGACAACGGCGATGGCGACGGCGACAGCGACAACCAGGGCGGTCAGGACAATTTTCAGGACTTCTTCAACCGCTTCTTTGGCGGCCAGGGCGGCCAGGGCGGCCAGGCGGGTCCTGGTGCTCCGGATGGCCAGGGGCCCGATGGCGGCGTCCGCCAGGCGCTGGGTTCTGGTTTCATTGTTGACCCGCGCGGCTATATTGTGACCAACAACCACGTTGTGGACAAGGCCGACCACATCTGGGTGAAGCTCTCGACCGACCCTGAAGGCGGTCCTGGCGACCTGGGCCGTCCGGCGAAGGTGGTTGGCGTGGACAAGGACACGGATCTGGCGGTGATCAAGATTGATTCCAAGGAGCCGTTGCCGACGGTGAAGCTTGGCAACTCGGACGCGGCGGAGGTGGGGGACTGGGTGCTGGCGATCGGCAGCCCGTTCGGCCTGCAGCAGACGGTTTCGGCGGGCATTGTTTCGGCGAAGAACCGCACGATCGACGAGGGCGGCGCTCCGAGCCAGTTCCAGCGCTTCATCCAGACGGATGCTGCGATCAACCCGGGCAATTCCGGTGGTCCGCTGGTGAACATGGCAGGTCAGGTGATCGGCGTGAACACGGCGATCTATACGGAGTCCGCCGGCTATGAGGGCATCGGCTTCGCGATGCCGTCGAACACGGTCATCAGCGTGTACAACCAGTTGATCGGGCCGGCGCACAAGGTGATTCGCGGATCGATCGGCATCACCTTCCAGGCGGCTCTTTCGACGGCTGTGAGCCGTGTTTACGGCATCAAGAGCGGTGTTCTGGTGAACACGGTGGAGCCGAAGGGGCCTGCCGCTGCTGCCGGAATCCAGCCGGGCGATGTGATTACCAGCGTGGACGGGACTACGGTGAAGGACGGCGACGCACTGGTTGCCAACATTTCGCCGCGCGCTCCTGGATCGAGCGTGAAGCTGGGCTACATTCGCAACGGCAAGCCTGAAACCGCAACCGTCACCATCGCGGATCGGTCCAAACTGTTCGCCGATATTCTGGGCAGCAACGAAGGCCCCGACTCCGGCAACGAGCCGGATGCGGCGCAGGGCAAGCTGGGCATCACGATTCGCCCGGTCAGCCCGGAGCTGGCCTCGAAGCTGGGCATTCATGGCGGCGTGCAGGTGACCAGCGTTCGGCCGGGCTCCTTCGCGGACGAGATCGCTCTGGGCCAGGGGGTGGTGATCCTGGAAGTGAACCGCAAGCCGGTGACGGACGAGAGCTCCTTCAAGTCCATCATTTCAGGGCTGAAGACCGGCGACGATGTGGCGTTCCTGATCCGCGATCCCAGAGTGCAGGGAGGCGGGAACACCTACGTCGGCGGCACCCTGCCGTAGCCAGCGAGAAGGGCGCGAACAGCGCAAGAGAATCGGCGCCCGGAGAGACCCTCCGGGCGCCGATTTCTTTTGCGCCTGCCAGCGCCGTTCCATTCGGGGTAGTATGGTGCCTGTCATCCGCATGCAATTTAAATGCATTCAGCGCGGAGGTATACTGATCCTATGG
>JAJZHR010000118.1 GCA_021810815.1 Acidobacteriota bacterium
CCAGGAGCTTTCCGGAAATCGATGCATCCCTGCAAGTATTTATATAACAACGACTTACACATAGCGACGTGCGCAACGTGGATCACGACGATTCTCGATGCGCCTTGGCCGGACCAGGAAGAGCACGACGGTCAACAGCCGGATACACGACGGTTGATGTCCGGATATACGACGGTCGACAGCCGGGTATTCAGTCCACTTCGTGCATGGAGGAGCCGTTTGCCAACTTTGCTCTTCGTCTGGTTGCGCGCGCATGCCACCATGCTGTCAAAGGCGGCGCAAACAGACTGGTGACGACGACGCTCGATGCTACCAGCATGGTGGCGGACTGCGCAGCGGCGGCATATTGATGATTGGCCGCAGCGACCAGTGCGGGCACAGCAGCGGCGTTTCCGGCTGTGGTTGCGGCGGCAATGCCGGCTGTTCCCTCGCCCCCGATCAGCCGATCCGCAAGAATCAATACGCCTGCCGACAGCAGCAGGACCGCAAGGCCGAGGCCCAGTCCAACCAGACCCGCCTCCCAGACGCGGTGAAGATCCAGCGTCGATCCGAGGGCGAAAGCGAAGAACGGAATCAGGACAGGCGCGGCCTGGCCCAGAAATGCTCGCAGCTCTGTGTCCAGATTGCCGAGCAGCATGCCGACACAGAGGGGCAGGATGGCGCCGATCAGGGTCTGCCAGGGAAAGGTGGAGAGGCCGGCGACGCCCAGCGTGACCATGGTGAGAAAGGGGCCTGATTCGAGCGCCATGACCGAGTAGGACGCTGCGTCTTCCGCCGTCCCGTAGCGCGCCATCAGCGCCATGTACAAGCCGCCGTTGGTGTCGTTGATCGCAGCCACCACAGCAAGCGTGGACATGCCAGCGAACCAGCCGGACGCGACCGGCCGGATGCCGAGCAGATGCCCGAGTACGAGGCCAGCGGCAACGCCCAGAGCCACCTTCGCCAACAGCAACGCGCCGCCGCGCCGCGCGATCTTCGGCAGGGAGGCGAGGGGGATGGTTGCTCCCATGCAGACATAGAAGACAGCGAGGATGGGCAACGCCCCTGTGAACAGGCCGTTGGTGAAGGAGCCGAAGAATTCGCCTGCATGAGGCGCGACCGTGGCAATGACTGCGCCGCAGAGAAGCGGCACCATCATCAGCCCTCCGGGCACTCTTTCAATTGAACGCTTCAGCTTCATCGAGTCAGGGATTCCCCATCGGGCTTGAACGACCAGGCCCGCACTCTGCGGCGCTAGGTTGCATACATGGCAGCAATCTCGTAATCGAGAACGCCGGGAATCACAAACTCGATCACGCCCTCTGTGCGGTTGAAGGGGATGTCCTTGCCAGAGCGCAGCAACTGGACGCGCGAGACGCGCCTTCCCTGCGGAATCGACATCTTCACGCGCTGCTCTCCGATGGGATAGTACTCGCGAATCCAGCCTTTGAACGCGCCGGGGTTGGTGTAGTTGAGCACGTGGAGAGCGTAGCCGGCCTGCGTCTCCCAGGCAAAGGTTTCCACCAGGCCCTTTCCCTCGACGGTCGCAGGGGCGTCTCCACGGGAGAGCCAGCGGACGGAATTCCGCAGCAGCATGGCGAGGTCGGTGTTGCCGGACTGCCAACTGGTGCGCTCGATGTCGCCAGCGAAGTAGACGAGTCGGCTCCGGCCCACCTCTTTGGCGACGAGGTCCGGCATGTCGGTTTTCTCCACGGGCGGGTATGCGAGTTCGGGGGGATAGTTCACGTAGGGAGGGATGACGGTCATGATGGGATTCTGAACGGGTGCGGTGGGCTGGAGCCACTGAGCTCCGGGCAGCCAGTCGGTGTCAGTGAAGCCGTCCAGAATGGGATGGCTGCGCTCGATGCGCCCCATGAAGGCGTTGCCGACACGGGTGCGGCGCTCGCCGATGGCGTGAATCCCGAAGAGGTCGGCGATGCCGAAGTCCTTGCGGCGCTGATTGTTCTCGTTGTAGAGGCTGGTTTCGAAGGAGGCCATGATGGAGCCTCCGTTCTGCGCGAAGCTGCGAAGCCCTGCGCACTCGGCATCGCTGAGAAGAGCGATGTTGGGAAGGAGGATTGTCTTGTACTTCCTGATCTTCTGCGTGGTGAGATCGTGCTCATGCAGGAAGTCGAAGAGGAAGCGGCCTTCGAGGAGAGCCTGGTAGATTCCGTGGATGTTCATCATGGGGTCGCCCAGCTCCGGAGAGCGGTAGAAGCGCTGGGTGCGCTGGCCCATGACAACGGCGATGTCTGCGATGCTGCTTTTGTTGACGAGATGCTGATCGTGGAGTGCGAGCCAGTCGTAGAACTCGCGGCCGGGCTCGTGCCAGCGGCGGTCCGCTCCGAGGCCGTCTTCGCCGCCGATGAAGTGGTACCAGGGAACCATGCCGCTGGCGACGGTTTCGTCCATCCACATCTGAGCTTCCTGGGTGGATTTGTGGATGTTTCTCCAGCGAGGCTTGCCGGTGGCGTAGGCTGCGGTCACATTGGTGGCGGTGTGTCCGTCCATGATGGCGTTGCAGACGCGGCCCTGAAGGGAGCAGCCCCAGATGGCCTCCTCCTCGCCTCCACGGCCCTGATTGTCGCAGTTGTACCACTGGGCGAGGCCCTTGAGCGCCGTCATGTCGGGGCCGGATTCGATGGCGCCGCCCATGTTGGCGAAGAACAGGTTGTCCGGGCCTTTCTGCTTCGCGATGCCGTCCCACATCTTCCACAGAAAGACGACGCGCTCGGTGTACTTCTGCCAGTAGGCGGGCGTGTCGAAGTGCGGCAGGTCCTTGCAGGCGGCGCAGTAGCACTCCGGCATTCTGCCGATGATGGGCCATGCATTGGTGAAGAGACCGTCGATTTCGTAGCGGGTGTTCACCTCGCGCATGAGGGCGGGCATGTGCTCGGTCATGTAGGTGGTGAAGATGCAGGTGTTGTAGAGCGCAGGCTCCTCGGCGGCGGGGATGGGATTGCCCAGCTTGTCGCGCCGGAACCATTCGGGGTGAGCCTGGAGGGCATCGCCCCAGTTGAGGTCGGGGCTGAAGCGGGCGACGACGCGCATGTTGCGCTTTTTCGCAGCGGCGACAAGCTCGCCGGTGAGGTCGCGCCCGTTGAGGAATTTGCTCCGCCGATGAAACGGAACCTCGGAGGGGTAGAAGGCGATGATGCCGGTGACGGAGGCAAGGACGGCATCGCACTTCAGGCTGGCCCAGTAGTCGGCCCACTCCTCCACATTGAGGACGGCGGGGTCGTGCTCGGTGATGTTGAGCTGGCCGACGCGGCGGACCTTCTGGTGCCAGGGGATGTGCTCGCCCACTGGCGCGGCTGCGAAGATATGAGCTGGCACGGATGCCGCGGCTGCGGCCGTTGCCGTAAGCGCCACGAAACTACGACGATTGATCTCCAAGAGTCTTCCTCTCTCTCTTGCACGATGAATCAAAGCAGGGTGGTTCCACTGTGCCCAACACACGCAGAACAGATAGCAAGGAAGCAAAACTCTCTTCTCGGCTTTTCAGGCTCTCTTCTCAGTTGTTCAGGTATTGGGAGCGCGCATCTGCTGCTCGCGCCGGAACAGCTTTTCAGAAACAAAAACAGGCAGTCAACCTCAGTATGCGACTGGTGCTGTCGCCGCAGAATTTTTGACATACAGATCCAGGTTGCTCTTGACGATCAATTGCGGGATGACCCCTATGGCTGGCGGAGGAAGGATGCCTTCCGACAGGTAGCGATACATGGTTCGGATCGCAATGCTCCCTTGGGTTTCCGGGCATTGGTAAACAGTGGCCTTGACAGCGCCGTCCCGGATAAAAGAAACAAGCTCCGGAAAGAAGTCGGTGCTGACGACCGAGACAGCACCCAGTCGACCGGCATCCCGCAAAGCAGCCAATGCAGGCAGCGAGTTTGCGGTGCTGATGTATAGGCCGCGCAATTCAGGGTGGCTTCGCAGCAACTTGCGGACTCCGTTATAGGCTTCTTTGAAATCATCATGAGCGTCTATCACAGCAGCGACAGGGTGCCTTCCAGGCGCTTGCGAAATGGAGGATCGGAATCCCCGCACTTTTTCTGTATGACTGAAGTGCTCAAAATCACCAGTGAGAATAGCGACAGGGCCCTGCTTCCCCATGCAAACGGCTAGCATTTCCGCTGCCATTGCACCGCAGGTGAAGGGATGAGCGGTGATTGCCGTGAGACGGCCGGACTCGGGCGCATCCGTCGCAACGCAGATGACAGGTATCGCCAGACTTTCTGCTTCCCGAATGAGATCCGCTATTTGCAGCGTGTTGGCTGGGGCAGTGATGATACCGCCAACCCGGGCATCAAGAGCTGCCCGAAAGCTTTTCTGCTCCTGCTCCTCGGAACGGACATAGCTGTTGAAATTTATCTCCAAAGCTGACCGGAACGGCAGAGCGCCTTCCTCAATTCCCGCCCGCAAAAAGTCGAAGAACGAAGCAATCGCTATCGGAAGATTCACGGAAAGATGGAATCGGCGGTTCAACCTTAGATGCCGCGCTGCAAGATTGGGAGTGTAGCCGATCGCTTCAGCCATTTGCAGCACACGGGAGCGTGTCTTCTCGCTGATGCGCCCCCTCTGATGGAGAGCGCGATCTACCGTCGCTATGGAAACCCCCAAAGCGTCAGCAATTGCTCGAATCCCGGAAGCTGGCCTGCCAAGAGGTTCTTTCGCTTTAGATGCCATGGGAATCAACGAGATCGTGCGGCTTAAAACTAGCACAGACGATACAGCGGGTGCTTTGCTCGATTCCTCCTTCTGGCAGGCGTCTGGCCAAAGGCAATCGGACGAACGTGCGATGAGGCCGAAGAGCCTGAGGAGCAGGGGCGAAAGCTCTACAGAGTGCAGGGCCGTCAGCGGCATCCGCCAGCCCGGGTATTTACTATGCGACACGAACTTTGATCCGGCGTGATTGCCTGTCCAGAGAAAGCCGAGCAGGCCGCCTGATCATGGCCGAGTCGACGCTCCCCGCCAATGCGCACCCAAGGAATCTCTGATCCCCTCGTGCCGGATTCCACGCGGTGGACCTACTGGTTGACTCCGCTGGCGAGATAGCCGCCATCGACGGAGACAATTTGCCCAGTGGTGAAGGAGCTTTCGTCCGACGCGAGATATACAGCGGCCCCGACCACCTCCTCGACCTTCCCGAAACGCTTCATCGGCGTTCTTATCAGGAGTTCCTGGCCGCGAGGCGAATCGAGCAGATCGCGGTTGAGATCGGTGGGGAAAATTCCAGGGGCGATCGCGTTCACGGTTACGCCCTGCGTCGCCCACTCAGTCGCGAGGGAGCGGGTCAGAGAGCCTACCGCCGCCTTGCTTGCGCCGTACGCGGCGACATCGCGGAAGGCAACAAAGGTGGAGAGCGACGCGATGTTGATGATGCGGCCCTGCTTCTGCTCCAGCATCGATCTGCCGAAAATCTGGCAGGCACGGAAGGTTCCATTCAGGTTGACATCCATAATGCTTTGCCAGAGCTCCTCTGGACAGTCCAGAGTCGGCACGCGCCTGGTGATTCCCGCAGAGTTGACCAGGATATCCACGCGGCCGAAGGAGGACCGGACAGCGTCGTGCAACTGTTGCAACGAAGAGCGGTCCGTGGCGTCGGACACGATTCTGAGCGTTCTGCGGTTGGCGGCCTCGATCCTGTCGGCAACGGCCTCCACCGCATCATGGGATCGAGAGGAAGCCACGACATCGGCTCCGGCAGCGGCCAGCCCAAGCGCGATGGCCCTTCCCAGGCCAGAGGTTCCTCCGACGATGACTGCGCATTTTCCCATTAAATCAAACATGCTGAATGTATGCCCCGGAATTGGTATCGCTATCCAGATAATTATTGCACGACAAAAACTAAATATGAATTTCTAGTTTTCGATGGAGAGAGAACGGCCTGAAAATATCCATCCGCGCAGACAGGCTTGCCCCCGTTCGGCAAGAAATACATGGGCCAGCCGCACACTGCGGATCGGCTCTTGCCAAGCTGCGGCTCCGGTCGCTAGAATCTCGGCCAGCACGATGCTGGCTTCCGGATTGATCTGACATGCGGAATTTCTTCTGGACCCGCATGTAATTCTTCAAGCAGTCGAAACATGTTGACGGCCTCACGGTCTTTCAGAAAAGAGCGGCATGATCACTCGTAGAGATTTGTCCATAGGCCTACTTTCGGCGGGCATTACCTGCTGCGCCTTCGCGATAGCTGGTCCGCAAATGCATCTGATCGGATCGTCCGTCTACGAATGGAACAGCATCCCAGCCACGAAGACGAGCATCGGCGAAGTGAGGCAATTCTTCAAGGGGCCGACGGCCACCCTGGATCAGCTGGAGGTGCATGCGACGACCTTGAACCCGGGGCAGACGTCGCACCCGCCGCATCGGCACGCGAACGAAGAAATCATCATTCTGCGCGAGGGAACGGTCGAGACGCTGGTCAATGGCGAGTGGAAGCAGCTTGGCCCGGGCTCCGTCATCTTCAACGCGTCCAATCAGCTCCACGGCCTGCGAAACGTGGGTTCGACACCCGCAACCTATCACGTCATCAACTGGAAGACTCCGGCAGGAGACAAGCATCCATAGAAGGACACGGGAGGCTCGAAGAAGGGGCCGCCGGATTCTCTATTTGGCGCTGACCGCTTTGCTGCGAGTCCGCTTGCCGGACGCGGGCGAATGGGTGGAGCTGTGATAACCGGAGTGGCGCTGAAGGACGACCGCTGCTGCGCCACGAAGCCTGGAGAGCTCGCCATCCTTGGTGATACCAAGCGTGGGAGCTGTTCCGGCGAGCATGGTGTTGTTCAACTCGTTCTGGATGATGGGTCCGAAGCGCGCCCATGAGGTGGTGAGGTCGCCGGTGATGAGAATGACTTCTGGAGCCAGCGCCGCGGTGATGAGCCGAAGTCCGCGCCCGATGTGGGATGCCTGCCGGGAGACGGCTGCGATGGCGGTGGTATCGCCCTCTTCGGTTAGCTGAAGCAGCTCGTGGATTGTGACGGGGCGGCTCTTTCGAGAGAGTTCCGCATAGTAGCGCAGGGCGGCTGTGGAAGAGGCGAACACCTCCCAGCAGCCACGCTGTCCACATCCGCAGGCGGGTCCGGTTGGGTCAATGGGGCTATGGCCGAACTCGCCGGCCAGGCCGCTTCGGCTGGTGATGATCTGTCCGTTGGCCAGG
>JAJZHR010000119.1 GCA_021810815.1 Acidobacteriota bacterium
GCGCGATGAAAGGCACGGCGCCGCCGGCCGGTCCCACAGCGTGTATCCGGCCTCTTTCGCGAGCGCACGAATCTCGGCTTTCGTCAGACCTGCCTCGGCCAGCGGAGCAAGCACTGCATGTTCCTCAGCCGCGCGCTGCCCGGGCCGGTAGTCCTGCCGGTCATCTGCATTCATGCCGTAGGCGATATGCGCAAAACCAAGTTGCGCGGCCAGTGCTCTCATGCCGTCAAACAATTCTGTCTTGCAATGAAAGCATCGATCGGCATCGTTGCGTGCGTACTCGGGTTTATCGAGTTCCTCGGTCTGGATCACGCGCAGCGGCATCCCCCGCGTCGCGGCAAAGGAACGGGCCTGCTCCAGGTCACGCCGCGCGAGGCTCGGTGAATCGGCCAGCACAGCCAGCATACGGTCGCCCAGCACACGATGCGCCGTGGCGGCCAGAAAAGCTGAGTCGACTCCGCCCGAGTAGGCAACCATCACGCTGCCGCGTGCGCGCAGTTGTGCTTCGAGCCGCTGAAGCTTTTCATGCGCGCGGGCCGTCTCCGCCATGGTCTGCACAGTCGCCGCCATAGGTGGGATTATACGCCGGGGCGAATTGCGTTCCTGCGGGGCGTCGTGATGCTGCGGTATACTCCAGACGCATTCTGAAATCGACAGGGGGTAGTTCGATGCAGTTGAAGTCAATTACAACATTGATGGGCGCGGGCACATTGGCCGTGGCTTTGATGGCAATGCCCGCAAGCATGACAGCGCAAGGCGGAGGAACGGTGCTGAAGGCTGCCGATGCGCAAAAGCTGCTGCCATCCGCCGTGTACTACAAGGCGCAGTCTGCCAGTACGCAGTTGCGTAACTCCGGTGGGGTCAAGTTTGCCGACGGTTATTACATGCTGGCGACGATGGTAGATACCAGCGGCTATTCGAGCGACGTGGCATCCAAGTATCAGGCTTACCTGCTGACAGAAGTTCCGATTAAGATTGGCGGTAAGGCCTTGCCCGCGGGAGCATGGGGCATTGGATTCATTGGCGGCAACAAGTTTGTCGTCACCGACATTGGAGCGCATGATGCACTGACCGTCAGCTACGCCACCGATGATGCAATCAAGCGCCCGACGCCTTTGCAGGTATTGGCGGACCCTTCCGGCGGATTTCGGCTGTATGCAGGACGGAAGTACGTGCAGATCTCTCGCTGAGTAACTACGACTTGCTGTGCGCTTCGCCGATTGTTGCATGCGAAGGGGTTCTTTCTGCCAGTCCTGGAGAAAGAGCCCTTTCCGTTTGTCTTCAAGATTTGAAGCGAAGCGATCCCTCGAACCTGCTGACACTTCAAGCCGATTCGCGGCACGGAAGAAACGAGTACGTCAACGCGCGCCTAGGGTACGGCAGGCAGGCGATCGGGGCCTCGCTCAACGATAGAGGGTGCGGATTTCTCCGCCACCAGACCGGCCAGATTGTACTTGCCGACCTTGTAGCCCAGGTCGCTGCGTGAGAGTCCGAGCCTGCGAGCTGCTTCAGCTTGCACACCCTTTGCCAAATCCAGCGATCGCGCGATGAGCGACTTTTCCAGACGCATCAGCGTGTCGCGCAGGTCGAGATCTGCAGGAAGCTGCGCGGCCAGAGCTTCAACCTGGCCTCGCACTGAGTCACTCTGCGGCAGTGCGGTTGCAGGCTGAAGGATAAAGTCTTCTGGATTCAGATCCGTGCCCTTGCCGAGAATGAGCGCGCGCTCCAGCAGGTTGCGCAGTTCACGAACATTTCCAGGAAAGCTGTAATGCGAAAGCTTGTCGAGTGCTTCCGGGCTTAGCTGCTTTGCCGGCACCTTCATCTCTTCTGCGATACGCTGGCAAAGAGCCTGGCACAGTTCGCCGATGTCCTCCGGGCGCTCCCGCAGCGGAGCGAGGTGAATGGGCACCACGGCAAGGCGGTAGTAAAGATCCTCGCGGAACAATCCGTTTAACACGCGCTCCTTCAAGTCGCGATGAGTCGCAGCAAGCACGCGAACATTGACACGGCGCGTCGCGGTGGAGCCAACTCTTTGAATCTCTCCGTCGGCAAGAACCCGCAGCAGCTTCGCCTGCGCGGCTGGTGACATCTCCGCAACCTCATCCAGAAACAGCGTGCCTTCGTGTGCGGCTTCAAAAAGACCGGCGCGCGATTTGTCCGCTCCCGTAAAGGCTCCGCGCTCGTGACCGAACAACTCGCTTTCCAGCAATGTCTCTGTCACCGCAGCGCAATTGATGGCGATGAAGGGCCGCGAAGCGCGCAGGCTGTTGCGGTGAATGGCTCGGGCAACCAACTCCTTGCCTGTTCCAGTTTCCCCGGTGATGAGCACGGTGGTGTTCGTGGGCGCAACGCGGCCAATGAGGTCCCGCACTGCGCGCACACCGGCGCTATGGCCCAGAATGTCGTCTGCGCCTTCCAGCTTGCGCACGGTGGTCTTCAACACAGCATTTTCGCGCATCAGCGCAGTGCGCTCCGCCGCCCTTCGCACGGTTGCGCGGACAACATCGGGCACGAACGGTTTGCTCAGGAAATCAAAGGCACCCTCGCGCATGCTTTCCACCGCGAGCTCCACCGTTCCCACCGCCGTGAGAAAGATAACCGACGTGGTGGGATCATCTTCCATGGAGGCGTGCAGAACATCGAGGCCGGTTCCATCCGGCATCTTCTGGTCTGTCAGAACCACATCAAAGTCGCTTCGGCGCAGACAGTTGATCGCCTCGGCTGCTCCCTGCGCCTGTGTGACCATATGCCCGTCGCGGCGAAGATTGACGTCGAGGATTCTCCTCATTCCCGCTTCATCGTCTACTACCAGAACGTTCGCCATGTGCAGCCTCCGCTACCCATCTGTTGTGCTATCGCGCCAGCGTCATGGTGAATACCACCGACCCATCGGAATTTGAACTGACCCAGAGATTGCCGCCATGCGCCATGGCGACTCCGCGAGCGATTGCAAGTCCAAGCCCCGTGCCTCCGGGCTTGGTGGTAAAGAACGGCTCGAAGATGCGAGACAGGTTCTCCTCGGAGATCTGCATGCCGGAGTTCTCGACATCAATCCGCACCGTGCCATTCTCTGACAAGCTGCGCAGCTTCACTTTTCCGCCCGCCGGCGTGGCATCAATTGCATTGAGAGAAAGATTCAGCAAAGCGCCTTCCACCTGCGCGGCATCGATTTCCACGACGCTGTCATCAACCGGTCCGCAAGCGACATCGATTGAGCCTCCGGATGCGCGCACCCGCGAGACCTCGGCGACGTGATGGAGAATGTCTGCCAGCGCAATCTGGGAGCGCTGTGGCCGCGAAGGCCGGGCATAGGTGAGGAAATCCCCGGTCAGCTTTTCCAGCCGCCGGGCCTCTCTCGCGGCAATGGCAAACATCTCCTCGCGCTCAATGCTGCTGCCCTCCGGGTAGCTCGCCGTGGCAAGAGAGCTGACGATCATCGCGACCGGGTTGCGAATCTCGTGTGCGATGCCGCTGGCGAACCGGCCCACTGCCGCAAGCTTCTCCTGCTCGACCAGAGACTCGCGCGCAAGTTCGAGCTCCGTCATCTTTTCGTAGAGGCTGGCCTGCTTCCGATTGAGCTGATCCACGAGATACCAGACCAGCGGGCCCATGAGCGCGTAAATCACTGCGATCATGCCGGACTCAAGATACTCCGTGCGGCGCGCCGGAGGGTGGAGCATGAAATAGTGCACGCTCCACCAGAAGATCATCCCCACGGAGCCGACGACGGCCAGCAGCGTCTGGAACAGCCCGCAATGATAGGCGCACTGCAGGATGGGGATCGCAAGGAGCACGAAGTACGGCGAGTCATCGCGATTCGTGAGAAACGCAAGCGCCACCGCAAGGGCAAAGATGCCGATCGAGGAGAGCGCCGTTTCCAGGTGGGCCGTCCGCTCCGAGATACCATCGGATTGCCCCTGCAGCCACAGCACTTCAACAATCTTTGCCGAGAAGCTGAGCCCCAGCAAAAAGATGACCCAGCCCGATGGCTCGCCGAGTAGTGATGCAAACAGGGTGTGTAGCAGGAGCAGCACGGCGATGACAAACAGGGCAAGCACGCAAAAGGCAAGCTGCTGCCTTCGAAATGCCTGCGATTCGATCTGCGCGATCGACGGAACCCTGTGCCTCATCGACGTCGTCATTTTGATTACTCACTCATACTATGCCTGACCTTTGCCTGCCGGCGAACCGGCTTTGCCTCAATCCGTACGGCTCTCTGCCGGTTCTTGCGCTTCTGTGGCTGTCGCCGAAGTAGCGCCATCGCTTGCCGGCATCTCCGCATGGACGCCAAATTCGTGCACCAGGCGGCCGCCGGCGTGCGCGGTGTTGACCAGATAGAGAATGCCGACGCTGTAAAAGACAAGATAGGCAAGCGGCATGAACGTGGACGAGAGGCGCGTCTCCTGACGGTGGAGGATGCGGGGAAGCGCAATCATGCCCAGCAGAATCACGGAGAGACCTACAAAGAGCAAGCGCGTCTCGGATGCAAGATTCTCATGCGCCGTCAGCACGGCATCCACGCCGCCGCCCCGCTCCGCGAGTTCACCGGCTGCTTCCCCGGTCGCGGCAGCAACGAACAGACTCACCGTGCCGAGAAGAAGAATCAGGAGGCCTGCATACCGGTAAGGCAGTCCTTTAGCCGGCGAAAGTGCAGCCCCAATGAGAAGAAAGAGAGGGCTCAGCAGCAGCAGGACAATCGGGAAATGGATAACGAGCGGATGAAGCGACTCCCAGGCTGGAATGGGTGGAAGATGCATCATGGGCGGCCTCTTTTCGGGTTCGATGGCGTCCATCCCGAAGAATGGACGCCACGGGATCAGGAGATCTTTTCGAATTTCTCCTTAGGAGTGAAGCAGGACGGGCATTTTGCAAAGCTCAGTTCCTGCGTCGTGAATCCGCACTTCGGGCAGACGAAGTAGGTGCCTGCCTGACTGCCTTTCAGATGGTCAAGCTGGGTGAGCGCGGCAGAGTAGAGCTTTGCATGCTCAGCCTCGGCGGTCTTGGCAAAGTTCAAGCTCTTGATGGCGGCGAGATTGTGGTCCTTTCGGGCCTGACTCAGAAAATCGGGATACATATGGTCGCGTTCATAGGTCTCGCCCTTGATAGCGGCTTCGAGATTCTCGCGCGTGGATTTCACCACCGGCGCCTCAATCTTCGCTGCGGGAGTGGCGCCCATCTTTCGGATGACTGCAGCGTGATTGCCAGCATGAATCTCTTCTGCCCGCGCAGCGGCACGGAAGAGACTGGCGACCTGACCGTATCCCTCGCTGTCTGCCTTTCCCGCAAAGGCCAGGTAGCGGGCATGTGCGTTACTTTCGCCGTTGTAGGCCGCCTGCATGTTCTCAAGCGTGGTAGCTGCCCGTGCTCCGGCGGCAAAGAGAATCAAAGTGCATGCAACAAGCACCATTTTTATCTTGTTGCCGATGGGGGATTCCGCGTGATTCATGACGACTCCTTCTGTGTGGGACCCGATGACGGGCCGGAATACACAAGCGGTATTGCACGCACGATGCCAACGCTCCCCAGGGCGGCGCGTTGAATGGCGGTGCTCTGCATCATTCAGACCGCGCGGGCAGACGGGTCCAGTGCAAAGATTTTGACATCCACGTCAAAGGTTTTGGACGGACGGAGCGCGTTGATCGCTCGACATCGCCGCACTCTGGAGCGCGGAGGATGCACAGCGATTCGAACCAATTCAAGAGCTTGACCGACCCATTTCCGCTATTCGCCTTTGAATTCCTGCGATGAGCGGTGTTTCGCCATGTGCCCTTCAGGCAAGGCCGCGGGGTTTGAGCGGATCCTGGCGAAGCGCCGACGTGCGGAGCGAAATGGACCGATGCGTGCATAGATTGTTTTGTCGCCACACCTGAAGCTCACCAGGGAGATCGCCTACACACGGTTGCGTGCCGGGCGGCCGACCCAATGGAGGTACGGAAGGTCTGGGACATTGCAATGCCAGGACCGGAGGCACGTTGATGATGCAAGACGTTCAGCAGACGAATATCTCTCTTGTAGCGGCAGACACTTCCCTTTCCGCCAAGCAGCTCCGGCTCTGGAGCGCCCCTGAAGTCATCCTGATCGTGACGAATTTTACCGATGAGCAGCCCCTGCTGCTGGAGGCAATGCAGCAGGCCAAGCACAGCCATGCCAAGATCCTGCTTGCCTACGTCGCCCGCCCGAGCTGCAGCCGCAAGGCCGGCCTGCATGGGCCGCGCCTGGGCCGCCCTCAATCGGTGGCTCATGATGCGCAACTCATGCTGGAGAGGATGGCCCGGCAGCTTCGCTGGGCGGGGATCGCCAGCGAGCCTGTCCTGCTGCAGGGGCTTCCTGCAGAGGAGATTCCCGATCTGGTCAGGCTCCGGGGCGTCAACCGCGTGATTGTGACCACGCAATCGGACTCGCGCGCAACGGGTCTTGGCAGCCGCGCCATCGCGGAGCAGATCTTGCCTCGTGTCACCGTGCCAGTCTGCATCGTGGGAGGCGGTCACGCAGCGCATCCCCAGCTTGCCGCACCGTACAGCAGCATCCTTCTGGGGCTTTCGCCGCGGATGAGAACAGAGGTACTTCTGGAGTTCGCCTCCCACCTTGCGCGGATGCATCGCGCTGCACTCACGGTTCTCTACACTGCCGAATCCCCAGTCAGTGCCGATCAGCCATGCTCGGCGCCGAGTGGTGGCGGACCGAAGACTGATCCGCTCTGGGTCGTGCAGAAAGCCAAGTCTCGCTTCGGGTTTGAGACGATTCTTGCGAATGGGGATTTGATCGGAGAGTCTCTCGCGGCGCAGCGATCGAGAAAACAGGACTTGATCGTTCTTGGAACTGAACCTTCAGACTTGACCGAGTGGTCAGACACCGTGAGCTGTCCCGTCCTGGTCGCCAAAGATGCGCCCTGCCCCGTTCTCATCCTTGGCAATGCAGTGGGCAAACAGAGGTACGATGAGCCGGTCAGAGATGCCGAGGCGGGAATTGACAAAGAACCTGGACGTAGCCCGATGCGCCCGTTGCCACTGGAACGCGACCTGGTTCCGATGTTCGTTCCTGGAACGGAAGCTTCGCGCGAGCGCCCGCGCCAAATGGAGACCGCATGAGGTGCCGCCGCTCCACGCAGATTCTTTCCGGCTGTCGAAG
>JAJZHR010000120.1 GCA_021810815.1 Acidobacteriota bacterium
AATCACCGCTGCCACCAGCTCCCCGTCCGCATCGGCTGCCAGCCCCTGCCTGCGCCGCTCCAGGCCCAGGGAAACGCAGAACGCAGGAAACCCATGCGCGAAATTGGTGGTCCCGTCCAGGGGGTCCACATACCAGCGGAACTCGCCATCCATGCGGTCGCGCGTTCCCTCCTCGCCGTAGATGCCGTGTTCCGGAAATGCCGCCAGCAGGCGCGACGTAATCAGCTTTTCGCTGGCGCGGTCCGCCTCCGTCACCAGGTCAACATCGCCCTTGTACTCCGCCGTTACGCCGCGATGATAGTAGCCGCGCAGCAACTCTCCCGCCTCGCGCGCGATCTCCGCAGCGCCGTCGGCGAACTCGAACGCAGGTTTGCTCCCCTCAATTTCCATGGTTCCTTTCTATGGTCCGCTTCAAAGCGCGCGTCTATGGTTCGTTGCTAAAGTGCGCGCCTGGAATACCGTCTCAGGCACGTCTCAGGCGCATGCCAGACTCACTGCCCGTCCGGGTAGTAGCCAATGCGATGATGAAGCGTGTACTTCGCCGCGAGCGCCGGGTCTTTCATCTGGACATCGATGGTGCGGAACGAGCCATCCACGTCGCGCGTCGAGGGATAGTAGCCCAGCAGATACTCCGTCCGCAGATCCTCCGAGACCTGCTCGAAGCTGCGTTCCAGATCTCTTGGCTCCTCCACGTAATAGTACTTCCCTCCCGTGTCGCGGGACATCTGAATCAGGGCGTGCTCGCCTCCCGTGTCGCGTCCGGCATCGGCCATCACGGGCACGATAATCAGGCTGTAGACCATCGCCTCCGCGCGCTGAGCCTGCTCCACCGCCTGCGGATAGCGCATGCCCCTCACCGTGTTGTCGCCGTCTGTCACCAGCACGATCACCTTGCGCCGGGGAGACGTCCCGGGCCGCGCGGCAAGGCTCTGCGACGCCAGATAGATCGCGTTGTACAGGGCCGTCGCCGATCCCCTCTCCATCCGGTCCAGGCCGTTGTCGATGCTCCTCGGGTTGCTGGTGAAGGGCACGCGCTCGCGCACGTTCTCGTCGAACTCCAGCAACTCAATCTCATCCTGCGGCCGCAGCATCGAGTGGACAAAATCCTTCGCCGCGCGCACTTCCAGCCGCATGTCGCGATGCACGCTGCCGCTGGTGTCCACTGCCAGCACAATCGACAGGGGAACGCCCGATTCTCGCTCGAACACAGCGATCTTCTGCGGCTTGCCGTCCTCGCTCAGCAGGAAATCATCGCGCGTAAGGCCCGCGACCGGCGCTCCGGACTGATCGCTGACGTTCACAAAGACGTTCACCAGGCGCACGTCCACCTTGATGTCAGGAACATTGCCCGAGGGGGCGGCAAGATTGCCCGAGGGCGCAGAACTACTACTCGTCGGCGCAGGCTGCTCCTGCGCAAGCGCATTCCTGGCCAGCAGCATTCCGGCCAGCAGCATCCCCGCCACACACGCCGACTGCAACACACGTAGCATCCTCTGCATCATGCGTTCGACGCTTCCGTGCCACCAAGAGTCAACGCCGCCGGAAATGGCTCGCCATCGGCCCACACCGCGCCATCCTCGAAATGCTCCTTCTTCCAGATGGGCACCGTCTTCTTCAAGGTGTCGATCAGCCAGCGGCAGCCCTCGAAAGCCGCCGCGCGATGCGCCGATGCCACCACGATCAGCACGCTTGTCTCGCCCACTTCCAGGCGGCCAAGCCGATGCGCCAGCGCGATGTCGCGCACGCTGAACTTCTCCAGCGCCTCCGCCACCAGGCCGCGCATCTGCGCCAGCGCCATCTCCTCATAGGCCTCATAGTCGAGGAACAGCGTCCTGCGCCCGCGCGTGTTGTTGCGCACATTGCCCTCGAACACAACCACCGCCCCGTCCTCGCCCGCCTTCATCGCGGCGACGATCTCCTCGGCAGGAATCCTCGTTTTGTAGATCGCTACCTGCATCCTCTTATCCATTGATCGATTTTTTTGAATTGTCATCCACGCTCTGGCTGTCATCCTGAGCTACGCGAAGAGCCTTGCGATTGCCGTTGACTTTCCCCGCCGCCGCCGCTCACCGGCGGCAGCAACGCCACATGATCGCCCTCGCGCAATGCGCAGTCCTTCTTCGCGTATTCCTGATTCACCGCCACCGCCAGCGAACTCCAGAGACCGCCTCTCTCAGGAGCGCGTTCCTGAAAGCTCTTCAGCAGACTGCCCACCGTGCTCCCGACCGGCATCTCCAGATCTTCGGACTCCGCGTGGAATAAATCCTTCAGAACACCGAAATAGAGCACCCGAACCTGCATAAAAAGAGAATACCCTGCCCTGCGCCTGCGGGCCTCTTGCCTCCTGCAAGCCTCAAGCGAACAAGCTGCCAGACTCAGCGGGATACCAGACCCGACTGCCATCGACCTGTGCGAACCTGGTGATTGTGTGCGGCTTGCGATGGCTTGTCCCATTGGGAGCGACGAAAACATCCTCCACCACGCCTCCGCGCGCCAGCACGGCATCGCCAAGCAGCGAGCGGTGGCACCGCCACGGAACCGCCTCGGCGCACATCACGCATACCCGATCGATCTGCGGCAGATGCAGCAGTTCCTCCACCGCCGCGGCGAACGCTTCCGTCTGCATGTAGTCCGCATATCCGCGAAAGCTCGCATTCTTCCACGCAGCATTCACACTGTCCTTGCGGGTAGAGCGGCGTCCGCCAAGCTCCTTCATCCACCGATACCCGATGCCGGCGGCCTCCAGCGACGCAGGCAGGTTCTCCTGCGCGAATTGCGGATTGCGCCTCGACCTGGGAATGCTCCGCACGTCCACCAGCAAGTCGCAACCGTTCTCGCGCAACGCCTGCAGGAACACATCCAGATTCAGGGTCGAGTGTCCGATCGTCATCATCGCCGCTCACCCATAAAATCGTGCAAAGAAGAAGAGGCCCGCGTCACCGCGAACCTCTTGTCTGCATTGGAACCGCATGATGGAACCGCGCGCAGCCCAGGCGATGAGGCGAACACCCTCAACATCTGGCAGTCGGCGCGCCGTATCTCCCGCGCACAGCCTGCAATCACACCGCTGCGCTCAGCAACTCGTCCCGCACCGCCTCGTCCTGCGCCGCGTCCTTCTTTGTCGCTGGCAGAGCGATGGCCAGAACCTCCTCGATGTGGCTCGCGTAGTGGATGTTCACGCCCTCGATCTGCTCCGGCGTCAAATCCTCCTCCACATTCTGCTTCACGTCCGTCGGCAGAATCACGTCGCGCACACCAGCTCGTTTCGCCGCGAGGAACTTCTCCTTGATGCCGCCCACAGGAAGCACGTTGCCGCTCAACGTAATCTCGCCCGTCATCGCCGTCAGCGGACGCACCTTCTTGTCCGTCAGCAGAGAAACCAGCGCCGTCGCCATCGTCACCCCGGCCGAGGGCCCGTCCTTTGGAATCGCTCCCGCAGGCACGTGGATGTGGATGTCGTGGTCCTTGGTGAAGTCCTCGTCCAGCCCCAGTTCCGTCGCGTGCGAACGCACCCAGGTCAACGCCGCCTGCATGCTCTCCTTCATCACATCGCCGATCTGCCCGGTGATGGTGAAGTTGCCCTTGCCCTTCATGCGATTCGCCTCGATGAAGAGAATGTCGCCGCCCACCGGCGTCCACGCCAGCCCCACGGCCACTCCCGGGCGCTTGGTGCGCTCGGCAATCTCCGTGTCCACGCGCACCTTGATGCCGCCCAGAAACTCGTGCACAATCTCTGGCGTAACGATCAGCTTCTCCGTCTTCCCTTCAGCCATCCGCCGAGCCTGCTTGCGGCAAACCGTGCCAATCAACTGCTCCAGCTTGCGGACTCCTGCCTCCCGTGTGTAGTGGCGCACGATCAGGCGTACGCTCTCCTCCGGAAATTCGATCTTGGCTGGCCCTTGCTCAGGCTCCGGCAACTGCGACTCCACCGTTCCAACTCCTTCTGCAACCGGCCCGGTAGCCGCTTCTCCATTTGCCTTGGGAGCGACCGCCTCCCCAACAGGAATGGGCGCTCCATTTCCACCCACCTCGCCGGATTCTGCCGCTGTCCCTGCGTCGGAGGCACCGTTCGCTGCGCGCACAGCATCCGGCGTGATGCCGTTCTCCTTGATCTGACGCGGAATCAGATAGCGGAACGCGATCACCACCTTCTCCTCCTCCGTGTAGCCTTGCAGGTCGATGATCTCCATGCGGTCCAGCAGAGGCGCGGGAATCGGATCAAGCTGGTTCGCCGTGCAGATGAACAGCACCTTGCTCAGGTCGAACGGAGCGTCCAGATAGTTGTCGCGGAACGTGTTGTTCTGCTCCGGATCGAGCGTCTCCAGCAGCGCCGACGCCGGGTCTCCGCGGAAGTCTCTTCCCAGCTTGTCGATCTCGTCCAGCATGAACACCGGGTCGTTCGTCTCCACGCGCTTCAGGCTCTGGATGATCTGCCCCGGCATGGCTCCGATGTAGGTCCGCCGATGGCCGCGAATCTCCGCCTCGTCGTGCATGCCGCCCAGCGAGATGCGCGCGAACTTGCGACCCAGCGACCGCGCAATGCTGCGGCCCAGCGAGGTTTTACCCACACCCGGAGGCCCCACAAAGCACAGGATCGGCCCCTTCATGTTCGGCTTCAACCGGCGAACACTCAGGTAGTCCAGGATGCGGTCCTTCACCTTCTTCAGGTCGTAGTGGTCCTCGTCCAGAATCTCCTTCGCCTTCAGGATGTCCACCTCGCCGCCAGAGGATTTCGCCCACGGAAGCACCGCCAGCCACTCGATGTAATTGCGCGTCAGGGAGTAGTCCGCCGCCATCGGCGACATGCGCGAGAGCCGGTTCAGCTCCTTCAGCGCCTCTTTCTTGGTCTCCTCCGGCATGCCTGCGGCCTCTATCTTCGCGCGCAGCTCTTCGATGTCCTTCTGGGTGTCGTCGAGCTCGCCAAGCTCCTTCTGGATGGCCTTCAACTGCTCGCGCAGGTAGTAGTCGCGCTGCGAGGACTGCACCGCATCCTGCACCTCGCTCTGGATCTTGTTGCGCAACTGCTGGACTTCGATCTCCTTGGCCAGATGCTTGTTAATGCGCTCCAGGCGCGCCATCACATCCGGCGTCTCCAGCATCTCCTGCTTGTCCGCCGTGGTCAGGAAAGGCAGTTGCGACGCGATAAAGTCCGAGAGGCGGCCCGGCTCGTCGATGTTGATGGCGATCGTCTGCAACTCATCCGAAAGCGTCGGCGACGCGCTCACGATCTGCTGGAATTGCGAGACCACATTCCGCTGCAGCGCCTCCAGCTCCGGCGACTTCGCCGGCTCCACCTCCTCCACCGCCTCCGCCACCGCCGTCATATAGGGCGTCAGTTGGGCGAACTCGCCCAGTCGAACCCGCTCCGTCCCTTCTGTGAAGACGAAAAGACTCTGGTTCGGCATCTTCACAACCTTGTGAACAGTCGCACGTGTCCCATAGGCGTGCAGATCCGTAGGCTGCGGGCCATCCTGCCGCGCATCCCGCTGGGCCACCACGATGATGGTCTTTTCCTCGCCAAGCGACTGAATCAATTGAACTGAGCTTTCCCTGCCCACGGTCAGGGGGAGGACGGCGTGGGGAAACAGAACCGTATCCCGCACTGGAAGCACAGGAATGGCCTTCAAGTGGGGACGCGCTGCGGCGGCTGCTTCGCGGGCCTTCGGGTCAGAGGGTTCGATAATGCTCAAAAAATCGCTAGCCATGAGTGTCCTTATATCAGCTTTCCAGATATGAGATGCAGCAGCTTGTGAAAAGGTAGCAACTCTCCACGCCTCAAATTCCAGATCGGATTCTGATACCCAATCATTCCCGCCTTTCGCAAATACCAAGGGCGATGCCCGATGCTCCACACCCGCTACCGAAATCCCGCTTCCCTGATTCCCTGTTCGTTCCCTGTTCCCTGCACTCTCTGTTCTCTGCCATCTTTGATGCGCCCAGCATCCTAATCGGCCAAACCATCCCCTTGGAACAGCCTCTACGGCAAACAACCCACTCCCGCTGCAGAATCCATTGCAATCGGCAACGCGCCACACTCTACGCCAATTTCACCCCCCGTGCGAGCTGCCTCTCCTCCAGACGCAGCATGGTCCCGCATCTCCTCTCCGAGACGCGGGACCATGATTTGCCTTGTACTGCCAGCTTCTACTTTCCAGCCTCTACTTCGAGGAGGCCCCGGATATCTCGCTCAGCGGCATCGCATTCACCCAACCGAACACGTTGGACACATACAGCGTGCCGCCCACGATCACCGGTGACGAAGGTCCGAACGAGCCTCCTATGTGCTTCTTGCCAAGCAGCTTTCCATCCGACGCGCGAATAGCTGCAATGTCGCCCGAGTGGTATGGCACATACGCCACCCCGTTCACCACCGCAGCTCCCGAACGCACCTGGCTTCCCAGATGGACGCTCCAAAGCTGCTTGCCCGTCTTCAGATCGAAGGCGTAGTAATCGCCGCTCACCGGGCTGCCCTCATACACCACGCCGCCGTCGATCATCGGCGTCGCCGTCTTCATGGCTGGCGGAACCGGCCCATTCTCCATGCGCTTTTGCCAGAGAATGCTCCCCGTCTTCGCGTCCATGGCCAGCACGACATTGGCCACGGGATTCGAGGAATCGCCGGAGTTGACCGTCGCCTCCTGCACTACGATTCCCGACGAGTAGGCGGGCGTGCAATCGCTGATGCCGGTTGCCACCAGGCCGGGAACGGTGATCTTCCATGCTATTTTTCCCGTGCTCTGGTCCAGCGCGTAGAAGTAGTTCGGATAGGTGCCTCCGACGAAGATGTTGCCATCGCCCGCCACAGGCGAGGACATGCTGACGAAGGACTCGATGTCCGTCTTCCATGCCAGCTTGCCGTCGGCCGCGCTCAGCTTGTAAACATTCCCGTCGCCCGTGCCCACATACAGAAAGCCGCCAACCTCCACCGGCGTCGGCATCACCTCGCCCGGCGTGTGGTAGGCCCATATCTCTTTGCCGGTCGTGCGGTCCAGCGCGAAAATCGAGTTCAGCCCCGGCCCTCGAACCGTCCGCTTGCCCTTCACATACTGCATCGTCTTCTCATAATTGAAGTAGGCGTTGCCAGTGGAGACGAACACCCGGTCCCCGTCCACCAGAGGAT
>JAJZHR010000121.1 GCA_021810815.1 Acidobacteriota bacterium
GCGCGCTGGCGGCGTCTCTGCGGCAGATCGCGGAGAGCCTGCTTGTGATGCTGCCAACGCAGCTCGATAAAAAGGGCCAGGCGGAGTTGAGCAGACTGAACGGCCTGGTTGGCAGCGCTTTCGACGCGGAGTACCTGCGCTTCCTGTCAAAGGATCTTCGCGTCGCTCAGCGGGATTGCGGAGCGGAGATAAACCTGACGGCGAATCCGGGGCTCAGGAATGTGGCGGCCAATGCAGACACGCTGCTCCGTCAGCATCTCGCGACGGCGCAGATGCTTGCGAAGAGCCAAAGCGCAACCGCATCGAAGTAGGACTTCCATCTCTGGGCAGTCAGCATCAACTTTGGAGAGGTCTACGCAGTAAAACGACCCAGCGTCGTGGTTTGCGCGCATCGCAGCCTGCGTTCACTCCTCTTTGGATCTCCGCTGCGACCTTGCTCCACCGCCTGCTGCCTCCTGCTTCAGGCAAGAGATGTCTTGCAAATGCCGTGCGGAGGGGTTCATGATTGCAATCGCGATGCTGCGGCCGGCTTGCGGGCGGACCAGGCTGACGGGGTGGATGCCATGCCGGCGAGTTCCAGTAGCCCGATGCAGATGATTTTTACCAGGGGGTTCGCTGCCCTGTGCCTGGCGGGGGCGATGGTTGGGGCGGCATCTGCGCAATCTGCGCAGCGGCCCATTGGGGACGACGTTGTGGGGCCGGTTTTGCTGAAGCCGGAAGCGTCGCGATGCACGTCCTGCGGCAGCAATCCAGGAATCAACAGCGGCCCCAAGGAGATGGTGGACAAGGCGTTCCTGCGGAAACAGATAGAGGGCGGAATGGCTGAGGTTCAGATGGGAAAGCTGGCAGCGGCCAACGCGGGCAATGCCTCGCTCAGGGATCTGGGCCAGCATATGGCGACAGCGCACGGAGCATTGAACGCAGCATTCACCCAGATCGCGCAGAGCATGCTGGTCACGCCTCCAGCGAAGGTGAATAAAAAGGGAGAGGCGGAGTTCAAGAAGCTGCAAGGGCTTTCCGGCGATGCGTTCGACGCCGAATATCTCAATTTTCTGGTGAAAGACCATCGCACCGTGCAAAAGGACTTCGATGCGGAGTTGGTCTCCACTGAGAATCAGGGGCTGAAAGACGTGGTGTCGAGTGGGCAACACATGGTCCAGCAGCATCTGATGGTCGTGCAGAAGCTCTCGGCGGATGCGGGCGCGAACACGAAGGCGTCTCGATAGGGATTTGGGGAAAGGAACGATAGCGCGCCGGGACTCGGGTTCCAGACGGTCAGGCAATTCAATAAGGGCGGAGGGGATGCAATGACAACGATTGAGAGGGCTTCGACTTTGCGCATGGCGATCGCGGGGAGCGTGGCGGTTTTGTGCCTGGGAGTAGTGGCACCCCGGACGGCAGCCGCCCAGACGGATTTCATGCAGATGGTAGCCTATTCGCCTGGCGGCCAGACCATGCCGGGAGAGACGCAGCAGCAGACCCAGATTCCGCGGCCGTCGGCAAGTCAGCCCGTGCTCCACAGCGACCCGAACGCCGGAGACAGCGCTGAGGTGACCGGACAGATGATGATCGACAAGATGTTCCTCCGCAGGGCTGGCGAGGACGCTCTGGCCGAGGCCCAGATGGGAGAGCTTGCGCTGAAGAACGGCGGAAGCGACGCCGTGAAGCGGTTTGGCCAGCGCATGATCGACGACCAGCAGCGCCTGAACGGGATGTTCGAGCCGCTGGCCCGGAACCTCCGCATGAAGCTGCCGACCAAGCTCTCGAAGAAGAACCAGGCGGAGTTTGCCAAGTTGCAGGCGCTGTCTGGCAGCGGGTTCGACCAGGAGTATGTCCGCTATTCGGTCGAGGACCATCTGGCTGACGACAAGGAGTTCACCACGGAGATGGAGGTTGCGACGGATCCCAGCATCCAGACTGCGGTGACAACTGGCCAGAAGATCGTCCATCGCCACCTGCTGCGCATTGAGAAGGTAGCGAAGGACGAGAACATCAGCGCAGCGCTGCCGATAGCCAGCAGCAAGTAGCCGACGACGAGCCGGTAGTACGCAGGCGGGCGCAGGCGGCGGAACGCAGAGTAGAATAACTGCGATGCTATCCATGCGAACCCGACGCGTCCTTGCGATGGCAGCGGCCTTGCTGCTGCCTCTACTGTCCGCGCCACGCTTCGCCGTCGCCGAGAAGGTAGACGACCTGCCCAAGCCGACATCCTATGTCAGCGATTTCGCTGGAGTTCTGTCGCCTGCCGCAAAGGCGCAGATCGAGGCGGAGTGCGCCGAGGTGGATCAGCAGGCGCACGCGCAAATCGCCGTTGTGACCATCAAGTCGCTCGAAGGCGAGTCGATTGAGGAATTCGCGACGCAACTGGAGGACAAGTGGAAGGTGGGGCCGAAAGCCACCGACAAGGGCATCCTTCTTCTCCTTGCGACGGACGACCATAAGTACAGATTCGAAGTGGGTTACGGCCTGGAGGGAATTCTGCCCGACGGCAAGACCGGCGACATCGGCCGGTCGATGGTTCCCGATCTGAAGGCGGGCAACTACGACGCTGCGGTAGAAACGGGCGTCAACCAAGTGGCTCAGGTGATTGCGGCGGATGCTGGGGTTAGGCTGAAGGCGATACCGGAGGGGGAGGGGGCGGAGCAGACGGGCGGTTCCGGCTTTCCGGTGCAGCTGATTATCCCTATTGTTATCTTCTTGATTCTATTGTTTTTCTCTGGTCGCGGGGGACGCGGCGGGGGCATGATGTGGTTCCTTCTGGGGAGCCTGATGGGCGGTGGTTTTGGCGGTGGCGACCGTGGTCGCGACGGTGGTTTTGGCGGTGGTGGAGGCGGTGGATTCGGTGGTTTTGGCGGTGGCGGCTCCGGTGGCGGCGGTGCGAGCGGCGACTGGTAGGGAGATTTTTTTGAACGAGGGTGATTTGTCGTGGCGTATACGATTGATGGCAGTTCGCAGAACGGGAGAACGGGCATGAAGGGTCTTTGGATTGCGCTTGGCGTATTGGGAGCGCTGGTGGTGGCGGCGCTTCTGGTGTTTGGCAGCTACATCGGCGCCAAGAACCAGATGGTGCAGAAGAACGAAGACGTGGATCGCGCGTACTCGCAGGTGCAGGTGGTGCAGCAGCGGCGTCTGGATCTGATTCCGAATCTGGTGGCGACGGTGAAGGGCTATGTGAAGGAAGAGTCGACGGTTCTGACCAATATCGCGAACGCCCGCGCAGGCGTGCTCAGTTCGCCGGATCGTGCCAGCAGCATCCAGGCCAACAACCGGCTGGATGTGGCCCTGGGGCCGATGTTCCGTTTGCAGGAGCAGTATCCTCAACTGGCGTCCAACGAGCAGTTCATGCGTCTGCAGGACGAGCTTGCGGGCACGGAGAACCGGATTGCAGTGGAGCGTCAGCGGTATAACAAGACGCTGGAGGACTATAACGTATACGTTCGCCAATTCCCGAACAGCATCTGGGCGAACATGGCTGGATTCCATTACCGCGACGAGTATTTCAAGGGAGCGGCGGGGTCGGAGACGGCTCCCAAGGTGGACTTCAACCAATAGGGAAATTCATTCTGTTTGCCAAAGCTGTTTTCGGTGAGCGAAACTAGAGAGTCTTGAACGAGAAAAGCCAGAAAGAAAGGTCTTGCCAGAATGTCAACACCCGAAGCCAGCGGCAACACAGCCGCGGCCAGCAGCCACTCCTCAGCAGTTATGCAGCCATCTCCCTCCAACGGCAAATTGGGCATTATGATTCCCGGCATGGGCGCTGTGGCGACCACGCTGATCGCCGGTGTTGAGGCCGTGCGTCGCGGCTTCGCCAAACCCATCGGCTCGCTTACCCAGATGGCGACGATCCGCCTGGGCAAGCGCACCGACAACAACACGCCGCGCATCAAGGATTTTGTTCCTTTGGCCGGGCTGGATGATCTGGTGTTCACCGGATGGGACATTTTCGGCGGCAACCTGTACACGGCGGCGAAGACAGCCGGCGTTCTGGAGCGCGACCATCTGGAGCAGATGCGGCCGTTCCTTGAGAGCATTGAGCCGATGCCGGCGGCGTTTGACCAGCACTACGTGAAGCGCTTGACGGGAACGCGCATCAAGACCGGCCGCAGCAAGTGCGACCTGGCGCAGCAGATCCGTTCGGACATCCAGGAGTTCAAGCAGAAGACGGATCGCCAGGTGATGATCTGGTGCGGATCGACGGAGATTTTCCTGCAGCCGACGGCGGTTCACCAGACGCTGGCAGCGTTTGAGAAGGGTCTGACGGATGACGACCCATCCATCGCGCCTTCGCAGATATACGCTTATGCCGCGCTGAAGGAGGGGATTCCGTTCGTCAACGGAGCTCCGAACCTGACGGTGGATATCCCGGCCATGATCGAGCTTTCGAAGAAGATGAACGCTCCGATCTGCGGCAAGGACTTCAAGACCGGTCAGACGTTCCTGAAGACGGTGCTTGCGCCTGCGTTCAAGGCGCGGATGCTGGGCGTGTCCGGATGGTACTCGACCAACATCCTGGGCAACCGGGACGGCGAAGTGCTGGACGATCCAGAGTCGTTCAAGACCAAGGAAGAGTCGAAGCTGGGAGTCCTGGACATTCTGCAGCCGGAGCTGTACCCCGACCTGTACAAGGACATCTATCACAAGGTCAAGATCAACTATTACCCTCCTCGCGGCGACAACAAAGAGGGTTGGGACAACATTGATATTTTTGGCTGGCTGGGCTATCCGATGCAGTTGAAGATCGATTTCCTTTGCCGGGATTCGATTCTGGCCGCGCCTCTGGCGCTGGATCTGGTGCTGTTCCTGGACATGGCGGCGCGGACGCCGAGTCTTCGCGGCCTGGGCATTCAGGAGTGGCTGAGCTTCTACTTCAAGGCTCCGCAGCACGCCGAGGGCCTGTATCCGGAGCACGATCTGTTCATCCAGTTGATGAAGCTGAAGAACACGCTGCGCCATGTGATGGGCGAGGATCTGATCACGCACCTTGGGCTGGAATACTACAACGAGTAGGCTTGTGTGGCAGGGAAGCAGCAGATAAGACCCTGGGGGCGGCCGCCTTCGGGGTCTTTTTGCGTGCTCGAACAGCAGGGATGGCGCGGTGAAAGCGAGTTTGGCGGGGCTCAACGAAAAGGCGCATACTACGTCTAATACGCAGGCAAAATCACGCCTGCGGGTTGGAAGCCGGATATAGGTTCTGTTGCACGAGCCACGGAAATTCGGCGGGGGGTGGTTATGATGGCGAACATTTTCAGCACGGAGCAGAAGTACCAGCAGAGGCTGGGAATCGCGCGCGGCGGGCTCTCTCTGGCCGCTCTCGTGGTGCTTGCGGGCAGCGCTATCGCGTATGGACAGCAGACTCCGCCTGCGGCGACGCCGAGCGCGAGCCAGCCGGCGCAAAGTCAGCCGAGCCAGACTCCGCCAAGCCAGACCCCGCCGACAGCGGGGACTCAGCCGACAGCGAGCCAGCCGCAGGCCAATCAGCCGAGCACGGGATCAACGGCTCAGCCAGCGTCTCAGTCACCGACCTCTCAGCCACCGGCAACGCCGCCTCCTTCGGCGCAGCCGCAGACGGCTCCTCCGGCGCCTCCAGAGACACAGAACCAGGGAAAAAAGAACAAGAAGGACAAGAAGGCGGCTCCGGCTCCGGCTCCGCAGGCACAGACGATCGATGACGCGATTCCATCTCCCGGCGAGGACTTGAACCCCCATATTCGCAAGGGCAGCGAAGATGATGTGGATGCAGTCGGCACGCGCAACATTGGCGGCCGCGGGTTGGGCAACTGGTACTCCACGGATAGCGAGATCCGGATGGGGAAGCAGTACTCGATGGAAGTGGAGAAGAGCGCGAAGCTGATCACCGACCCGGTGGTGTCGGAATACGTGAACCGGATCGGGCAGAACATCGTGAAGAACTCCGACTGCAAGGTGCCCTTCACCATCAAGGTGATCGATACGGACGAGGTGAATGCGTTTGCGTTGCCGGGCGGCTTCTTCTATGTGAACTCGGGTCTGATTCTGGCTGCGGACGAGGAGGCGGAGCTTGCGGGAGTGATGGCGCATGAGACGGCCCACGTCTGCGCGCACCACGCCATGCGGGAGATGACGCGGGCCAACTACGCGAACATCGGCATGATCCCGGTTGAGATTATGGCGATGGGAAGCTACACGGGGTATGGCCTCTACGAGATTGCCTCTCTGGCAGTTCCTGTGACGTTTCTGAAGTTTTCGCGCGACTTCGAGTCGCAGGCGGACTGGCTTGGGCTGCAGTACATGTATCGCGCCGGGTATGATCCGCAGGCGCTGATCCAGTTTTTCGAGAAGATCGAGTCGCTGGAGAAGCACAAGCCGGGCCTGATTTCGGCGGCATTCTCCACGCACCCGGAGACGCCGGATCGTATTGACCGCTCCGAGGAGGAGATTGCGACGATCCTGCCGGCCAAGCCGGAGTATGTGGTGACCACCTCGGAGTTCGACGATGTGAAGGCGCGTCTGGCCCGCATCGAGAACAAGCGGAAGCTGAAGGACGGCAAGGACGCGAACAAGCCGACGCTGCGCCGCGTGGGAGCGACGGATCCGAATAGTCCGAACGACCCCAACAACTCCGGCGACAACCGGCCTACGCTCCAACCCAGGAGCAACTGACGGTTTTCAGGGAAGCTCTGATTCAGCCCCTCGGCTACTCTCTCAGGGGCTAAAGCCCTCAGTATTTCAGTCAATTACGGCGGGACTGAAGTCCCGCATCTTCAAAGCCGGACTTGCTTATGCGTCTTCTTCGCCGTCGCTGTTGCCTGCGAAGGGACTGCCTTTTGGCGTGCGTTTGCGCCTGGCAGGTTCGTCTGAAGCTGGCGTGATGACGGAGATGTGGCGCGGCAGCTTTGCTCGCAGCTCCTCTGGCAGGCGGAATGGAGCCAGGAAGCCGGTGGAGTGATCGGGTGTGGTGGTTTTTGCGGGAGTTTTTGCGGGAGTAGATCGGGGTGGCCTTGCTTCACTGCGCGCGACCGCGACTGGAGTTGTTGCGACTGCGGGTTGAGGCTTAGGAGCAGGCTTCAGCGGAGATGGGATTGGCGGCGGTTCAGGAGGTGTGGCCACAGGCTCCTGTTGCGGAGCG
>JAJZHR010000122.1 GCA_021810815.1 Acidobacteriota bacterium
TCTGGCGATGGAGAGCAGGGTGAGGGTTTCGACGGCGATTCCGGAGGGATGACTCTCGACGAAGCTGGAGTGGAGATTGACGACGGCGAGCAGGCCGGAGCCGGTGTACTGGCTATTTGGGGCCGGCGCGCTGCCTGAGGCTGGCGCGTAGCCGGGGGCTGGCACGGCAGCGCTGGAGGCAGCGGGGCCTGCAGCAGAGGTAGCGCGCGGCGAAGGAATGGGCAGGAGGAAGACTTCGTCCACACCTTCTCCGCCCGAGAGCGGATGGGTGGACTGGGGAAGAGCGTATTGGGCCAGCAGTCGGTCCAGGAGAGCGCGGACGCGGATGGTGGGGTCCTGGGGCAGGGAAATCCACTGCTGGACGGGATTGATGGTTCCGTCGGCGTCGTTGGCGATTTCGAAGGTGACAGCTTCGGCGGGCTGGTCAGCGGGCGCGGCGAGCGGGGTGGGGTCGTTGAGCATGGAGAGCCGGTCGTGGGCTCGCTCGCGCAGGCGGATGAGGAAGATGGCCATCAGGATGGAGCCTGCGAGCATGACCCAGAAGAGGATGCGCTGGTGGCGGGGAATGGTGGTCACAGCGCGCCTCCGGTCTGGTTGGAGGTCTGGCTGGAGGTCTGGCTGCTGGCTGGCCCGGTGCTTTGAATCCCTGTGGTGTGCATGCGCCATTGCATCAGCGCCCATGCGATGGCATCCGCCACGCGCTGCTGGTACGCGGGGTTGGAGACATCGGCCGCGTCCTGTCCATCGGAGGCTGCGAGCGGCGCCATTTCGACCGCGACGGCGGGGCAGGTGAGGTTGTCGAGCGGGCGCAGATAGGTGCGGCCCAGGGTGACGGGGATTTTGGCGCGGTCGAGAGCGGCGCTCATTTCGGCGGCGAGGCGGAGGCTGCGGTCGATGTAGGCCGACTGCGCGGTGTCCCAGGGAAGGAAGCGGCGCGTACTGGACGGGGGCACGTTCGCGGGGGGCAAAGAGGAGTTGAAGATGTGGACGCCGTTGCCGCTGGCGGTGGCATGGATGAGGATGCAGGCGAGAGCGTCGGCGTGATTGGCGGCGCTGGCGCGGTCGTCGAGGGTGGGCGCGCTTGCGTCGTTGTCGCGGGTGGAGATCACGGCGAATCCCCTGGCTGCGAGCAGGCTGCGGAGGCGGAAGGAGATGGCGAGCGTGACGTCTTTCTCCAGCATGTCCGGGCTGAGGCGGGCACCGGTGTCGTCACCGCCGTGGGCGGGGTCGAGAAGGATGAGGAAGCGGGTGTTCCTGGCCTGAGATTGCGCCGGGGACGAGGCTGGGGCTGGGGCTGGCGCAGATGAGGTCGCAGGAGCAGGGGCAGGGGCAGGCGGAGTTGCGGCAGGGGCCTGAGCGGCGGCGAACGCAGTGGCGAAGGGAGCCGCGAGGAGAGCCGCTGCGAAGGCTGCGCCGAGGAAGCGTTTTTGCCTAGTCAAGCGCATAGAGTGTGAGGCCGCTGAGGAGTTTCGGGTAGAAGTCGGTGGATTTCTGCGGCATGATTTCGCCGGCGAAGGCGACTTCGCGCAGTTGGTCGAGGGTGACGGGGTTGAGCAGGAAGGCGACATCGGCAGTGCCTGAGGCGACTTCGGAGAGGGCTTCGGATGCATCGCGCCAATAATGGACGTTGGCCTGCTGGCGGATGGACTCCGGCGTGAGGCCGAGCAGCTTCTCCAGCACCAGGGTGTGCAGGACGGCCACGTCGAGCTTGCGCTGTCGAGGCGGCAGGGAGGCCAGGGCGGCTTCCGCAACTGCGGCCTTGATGGTCAGCAGATAGTTTCCGGTCTTCATCGCAGCAAGGAAGGACGGTCCGCCGATGGCGGCGGATGCGAGTTGGGAGAGCATCTGGGAGGAGCCTGTTTCCCGTGCCGAATTTGTTGCTTCGAGCCTGCGGACGGTGAAGAAGAGTTCGGCCTGCTTGAGGAACGCGTCCGGGGCAAAGTCCTTCAGAGCGAAGACGGAGCGGTGGGTGGGCAGGATGGCGATGCCTTCGGAGTCCATGTTGACGAAGGTCATCATGGCGGCGGCCTCCGGGAATTCAGGGCGGGGAAGCTGTCCCTGCATGCGCTGACGGGTGTGCGCCCTGTGCTCTGGCAGGCCGGCCTGCTCGCGTTCGGCGCGGTAGGCGAGAGCGGTCTCGTAGCGGTGGTGTCCGTCGGCGATGATGAGCTTCTTGTCCGCCATGGCGGCGCAGAGCATGTTGATGGTGTTGGTGTCGGAGACTTTCCAGAGCAGGTGCTGGACGCCGTAGTCGTCGGCGACCTCGATATCGGGGACAGATCCGCCGGGGAAGAGCAGCTTCTCCGTGCTGTGCGATGGGTCGGAGTAGAGCATGTAGATCTGTTCGCAGTGGGTTCGCGTGGCGCGGAGCAGGTTCATGCGGTCGGATTTCGGCTTGTCGAGGGTCTGCTCGTGGCGGAAGACGACCTTTTGCGCGTAGTCGTAGAGTTCGCCCAGGGCGATGAAGCCGCGGCGCTCCTGCACGACGCCGGTTGCTCCGGTGGCGCCGGCTGCATTGGGGACGGCGTAGCGCTGGGCGTAGGCGAAGACGGCGGGCTCGTTTTCCAGGGCCAGAACGCCGTTGGCCCGCCAGGCGGCCAGGTCGGCTGCGGCGCGGGTGTAGACGTTGTTCTCTGCGTTGTCAAAGAGTCCGGGCAGGCCGAGGATGATGCGCACCAGGTTGTAGGGGCTGCGGTCGTAGTAGCCCTGCTGCATGCCGGGAGTGATTTTGTCGTAGGGCTGGGTGACAACGTCCTCCAGCCGGACACGCGACGGATTGTAACGAAGTGCTCGGAAGGGGTAGACGCGTGCCATGCGGGCGGTTGAGCTCCAATGCCGGTGCTGTGAGGCTGCTGGGGATGCGCCTTTGTTTGCCGGTTCGTGTCGCATGATTGTACCGCAGCGGGGAGGGGAGAGATGCGGCGGGAGGATGGCGCGGAGCCTCTCTGCGCAGCTTTGGGCCGCGAGCCTACAGCTTTCAAGCAGCGCCGCCGCATCCTACAAAATACGGTCTTGATGCGAGGGTTGTTGGTTGTGAGGTGTCAGTTGTGAGTGGGGGTTCTGACGGTAGAGGCTGGGTTTTGGGGAGTTCTGTCCCATGTCTCAGAAGCGAGACATGGGGCACCCGGATTGGTGGCTTCGATGGGGATTCGGGTGTGAGTGGAAGGGAGAAGCAGATTCCTCCGCTTCGCTGCGGAATGACAACCAGAAGAGCGGGCAGCGGCAAGGGCAAGGGCAAGGGAATTGATGGCCCTGCCGTGAGAGTTGTGGTTTTGGGGAGTTTTGTCCCATGTCTCAGAAGCGAGACATGGGGCACCCGGATTGGTGGCTTCGATGGGGATTCGGATGTGAGTGGAAGGGAGAAGCAGATTCCTCCGCTTCGCTGCGGAATGACAACCAGAAGAGCGGACAACGGCAAGGGCAAGGGCAAGGGCAAGGGCAAGGGCAACGGCAACGGCAACAGCAACAGCAACAGCAACGGCAACAGCAACGGCAACAGAAGAAGCAGATTCCTCCGCTTCGCTGCGGAATGACAACCAGAAGAGCGGACAACGGCAAGGGCAGCGGCAGCAGCAAGGGCAACGGCAAGGACAGCGGCAGCAGCAAGGGCAACGGCAGGGGCAGAAAACGAGTTTTTAGACAGGTTCTAAGATAGCGTTGAAGACGCGCGGCGGTTGGCCGCCAGCTTTGGCGCGCGCGCGGAGCTGAAGCCGCGAAGGCAGGGAACGCCATGGAGCGAGCCTTAAGCCGTTTTTCACGAGATGCCTCTGTCGCCGGAGGGTGGCAGAGGGTAGTGGCTTTCAGATGGCCTTGCGGATGCCTGCGCTACGGGCTCGGTGTTGGGCTGCGGCCCTGGCTGCGAGTTGGGCCCACCGGATGGAGTGCCCGGGTGCTGGCTGTGCTTGCTGTCTGCCTGGCGCTGACAGTCGCTGCGCATCGTGCGTTTGCGCAGGACGATACGGTGAACCAGGTGCATACGCCTGCTCCGTCGACGCCGCCCAGCGTGCAGCCCATTCCGCAGACAGGAGCGGAGGTTGCTGCGACGGCGGCCTCGCATCCCAACGCGCGCATCCGAGTGGACGTGAATCTGGTGCTGGTTCCGGTGACGGTTACGGACCCCCTCGACCGGCTGGTGACGGGGCTGGAGAAGCAGAATTTTGCCGTGTTCGAGAACAATGCGCAGCAGCAGATCCGCAGCTTCTCGGTGGAAGACACTCCTATCACAGTCGGCATCGTTTTCGACCTGAGCGGCAGCATGACCTCAAAATACGTCAAGGCGCGGCAGGCTTTGTCGGAGTTGCTGCGCACGTCGAATCCGCAGGACGAGTTTTTTGTGGTGGGGTTCAATGACCGGCCGGTGGTGCTGGTGGACTACACCTCGTCGGTGGACGATATCGAGGCGCGCATGATGACGGCGCGGCCGGACAATCGCACCGCTCTGCTGGATGCGATCTACCTTGCGATCAACAAGCTGAAGCAGGCGAAATACGAGCGCAAGGCGCTGGTTATTATTTCCGACGGAGGCGACAACCGCAGCCGCTATACGGAGGGAGAGGTGCGCAACACGGTTCGCGAGAGCGATACGCAACTGTATGCGATCGGGATTTTCGACCAGTACGCCGTCACGCCGGAGGAGCAGAACGGCCCCCTGCTGCTGAACGAGCTGTGCGGGGCAACCGGGGGGCAGATGTTCAGGGTGAACGAAATGGGCGATCTTGGCGACATTGCCACGCGGATCAGCGCGGAACTGCGCAACCAGTATGTGATCGGGTTCCGGCCCAGCGACGCGAAGCACGACGGCAAATGGCGTAAAGTGAAGGTGAGGATCGCGCCGCCGAAGGGGCTTCCTCCGCTGACCGTGCATGCCCGCGAGGGATACTACGCGCCAGCGGATTGAGCGGAACGCTTCCTTTTGCAGGATTCACGGCGCAGGCTTAACACAGATGGGGATGGATCGGACAGATCAGAAGGAATCGAAGCGGGAGATTGGGAAGAACAGGACTGACCTTCAAGTAAAACCGGAGTTTTCCGCAACCTGTGAAGCCATGCTTTTGAGCAAGACCGAGTTTTTCGCCAGCCTGTGAAGCAGCACTCCTTCAAGGCTAGGACTTTGATCAGAACTTCCTTAAAGCACGACGACTGCCCGACACGCATGAATATATTTCGACACTTGAGACGATCGGCCGCGAGCGCACTGCCCATGCTGGCCGCAGCGGCGATTTTGTGTTTTGCCATCGCAGCGCAACCCCAGACGCAGCCGCCCCAGACGCAGCCGCAGACTTCGCAGCCTGCGTCAGGCACCAGTGCGGACCAACAGCCATCGCTGACGGTGGACCATGATCCGGTGCCATCGCCGGATGCGGAGACGACGGGGCCGGTTGCGCCGGGAGCCGCCGGGTCGGGAGCTGGGGCGGGGCAGGTGACCAAGGGCGCTGGCGGGAGATTCACGCTGCGTCAGGATGTGGACGAGGTGGTGCTGAACGCGACCGTGCTGGACAGCGGCGGGCGTCTGGTGCAGTCGTTGCAGAAGGGCGATTTCCAGGTGTTCGAGGACGGGGTTCCGCAGACGATTGCAGCGTTCCGTCATGAGGATGTTCCGGTGTCGATCGGGATATTGATCGACAACTCGGGATCGATGGCGGACAAGCGGATGGCGGTGAACCAGGCGGCGATCGACATGGTGAAGGCGTCGAACCCGGATGACGAGACGTTCATCGTGAATTTTTCCGAAGAGGCTTACATCGACCAGGACTTCACGTCGGATATCGGGAAGCTGAACCAGGGTCTGTCGCACATCGACTCGAAGGGCGGGACGGCGCTGTATGACGCGGTGGTGGCGTCGGCGGACTATATGGCGAAGTACGCCAAGCGGTCGAAGCAGGTGCTGCTGATTATCACGGACGGCGAGGACAACGCATCGAGCGCGACGCTGGAGTACACGATCCGGAGGGTGCAGGACTTGTCTGGGCCGGTGGTGTACACGATTGGGCTGCTGTTTGGGGACGAGGACAGCCCGAAGACGCAGCGGCGGGCGAAGAGGGCTCTGCAGGATCTGAGCGACCAGACGGGCGGGATCGCGTATTTTCCTAAGCGTATCCAGAATGTGGATGAGGTGGCGAACGAGGTGGCCAGCGACATCCGCAACCAGTACACGATTGGCTACCACTCGACCAATCCGCCGTCGAAGGGCGGGTACCGCGAGGTGCATGTGGAGGCGAAGGCCAAGGGCATGGGCCGACTGACGGTGCGGACGCGGACGGGATACTTTCCGCGGGCGGAGCACTCGGGGAAGAGCGGGCTGGTGGCTCCGGGATCGCCGCACTAGGGGATCGCCGCACTAGGGGATCGCCGCACTAGGGGATCGCCGCAGTGATGATCGCCGCAGTGAGACGTCAGGCGCGCCCGGCGAACTCTCCTGTTTCGGTGGATACTTTCAGTTTTTCACCTTCCTTGATGAAGAGGGGGACGCGAATCTCCAGGCCGGTTTCGAGCCGGGCTGTCTTGGTGACGCTGCCGCTGGAGGAGTCCCCCTTGACGCCGGGTTCGGTGTGGGCGACGTCGAGTTCGACGAACATGGGCAACTGGAGGCCGATGGGATTCCCGTTGTATTTGAGCAACTGGAGCAATGCGCCCTCGAGGAGGAAGTCGAGCGCGTTGCCGGTCATCTCCTGCGAGAGGGTGAGGGTTTCGTAGCTTTCCTGGTCGAGGAAGTGGGAGCCGTCGCCATCGCTGTAGAGGTAGGAGGCGGGGACCAGCACGAGGTCGGGCTCCTTGAACCTGTCCTGGGCCTTGAAGGTCTTCTCGAAGACGGCGCTGGTGAGGAGGTTGCGCATCTTCAGGCGCACGAGGGTCTGGCCGCCGCGGGCGGTGGGGGTGGTGATGTCCGAGTCCAGACAGGTGTACGGGGCGTTTTCGAACTCGAACAAAGTCTTGCGCTTGACGTGGATCGCTTCGATCAGTGCGGCCATGAAAAATCCCCTCAAAGGCAGGTCGTCACCGAGAACGGATGCGAGCCTGGTCCCAATTGCTTCTCAAGTATAAGGGGCAGTCGGCGTGGTGGCGAAGCTCAACCCCCCCTCTCACCCCCTCTCAC
>JAJZHR010000123.1 GCA_021810815.1 Acidobacteriota bacterium
CTTCTTGCTCACAGCGTCCGGCTGAACGTTGTCGATGGAGATCTGCATGTGGTCCAGGCCGGCGCGGTTCAGCCGCTGGATGCGGTCCGGCATCAGCAAATATCCGTTGGTGATCATGCCGGCGATGGCGCCGGTCTTGCGGATGCGCGCGATGATCTCGTCCAGCTCCGGATGCAGCAGAGGCTCGCCGCCGCTGATGGTGATGACGCTGGTCCCCAGACGTCCCAGGTGGTCGATGCGCCGCAGCATCTCATCCAGAGGAACGGGGTCGGAAACATCGTCGAACTCGTTGCAATACGTGCAGGCCAGGTTGCAGCGCCGCATCGGCACAATGTGCGCCATATACGGGTGGCTGGTGGAGAGCAGAGCAGAGGCGATGGATCCGAGCTCGCGCGCCTTCCGCGTGACCGCCTGTGTTCTGCGGCGCAAGCTCTGCGGCTTCGGTGCGGAGCCAGCCGGCCGGGAGGTCGTTCCATTGTGGGTAGCAGACATTGTTCCTTCTATTGAATCACACGGGCGCTGCGCGAAGGGTCGGCGTGCTTCTCCTTGTGCTGCGGTCAGGAGCGATTTGCGTACTGCCGCTTCGTCGCCGAGTCTATCTGATCGCTTGCAACCAGGCGATAATGGCGCTCCTCCGCGACCAGCACTTCCCCGCCTTCGACGGTCAGTTCAAACAGGGCGATCACATTCTTCTCCATAAACTGAGCAGACACGGGCCTGCAGATGAGGTCCGGGAATTTCGCTTCGCAGCAGGCTATATCCTGCGTCGTCTGCACAGGCGAGAGCTTGTCCGAGCCGCCCTTTGCCTGGACGGGGATGACATATTGCGCGCCGTTCTTATTGATACCCACATATATTTCGTCGATCTCAATCTGCCCCATCCCTTTCACCTGCGTTCGGAGATGATTTTGCAGCGAGTAAGTAGTTAGACCCAGAAAGATATCTATGAGCCGGTTGTAGCGGACTTTGGCGAGAAGCGCCTGCTCGTCGCCGAGCGCGTAAGCCCCGATAATCTCTGGTGTGGCATCTGGAATCTTGACGGCCGCAAGATCCTGCCGCGGCTTGATAGAGGTGCTTCCCTTTGCGACAAGACGGAAACGGTAGCGGCTGACCCCTGCGCTTTCCAAGAGCCAGCTCTTTCCTTCAGGCGCAGTCTCGATAATGGAGTCTGGCAGCTCCTTGCGGAATTTGAAGGAATAAATCAAGTCTCCCAAATTTAACGGGCGGTCAATGCCGAGCGTCTTCGCTGCCTCTATCATCTCGTCACGATCAAATTCGAAAGTCGCCACACCTCTCTTCCAATGGTTCTCGAAGATGTGGGAGATGATCGGAATTTACTGCGCGGCTTTGTCGGCCCTCTTCGCCATGCTCTCCTCAGGCTATTGCAAGCGCCATTTGATCCGTGCGTTCAGGAGCGGAGACGCGGAGTCTTCTGCCCACAACTCCCCCAGAGACTCCGTAGTATCGCGCTGCGACGCTGACATTCATGCTCAAGAGCGCTTCCGAGCCGAGTTCGAGCACTCGCTCAGGTCGATGTGGAACGATGTTCATCGCGCGAATGAGCTCGCTTGCCACTGCGCGGCCAAGCATAGGCGGCACGGAGTTGCCGATCTGCCGGAAACCGTGCCACTTCGTAACATGCAGCCGGAACCAATCAGGATAGGAGTGCAGCCGCGCAGCTTCCCGCACCGTGATGCAGCGCGGAGTGTGCGGATGAATGGGGCGCGGCGACGTGAAAGCTCCTCGATCACTTCCAGTCCCCGCTCGGAGCGTGTTGCAGACCCCGGCTGGATCGAGCTTATGGAAGCGGCTGATGGGCTCCACTTTCCCGTGCGCCGTTGCAGCGAACCGCTCCTGCGAAAGCGGCGTGTGCTCCGTCCTCATGCTCGAGGTAAGTAGCTTCGGATCCCAAGTGCGCGGATAGGAAAAATCGGTGGGGTCTTCCAGAGATCCCCTCATCTTCCTCGCATAACGAGACGGCTTGCCAAACTTGACCCCGTAGATAGCATCGCTTTCCAACAGCTCCAAAAACTCGTTCGCCTCTGGAATATCTCCAATGGCATCCCATACTGTGGTCCGTGGATTCCGTTTCGGCGCGGGATATCCCGGCAGCGGAAGCCCCTTTTTGGCGCCCATAAGAAAAAGCCGTCTGCGATCCTGGGGAACGCCGAAGTCGGCGGCATTCAATACCGTATATGGCAAGCGAACATCATATCCGCTCGCGTGGAACGCATCGACCAATTCATGCAGCAGGTTCTTGTGGGTTCCTACCGTCAATCCCTGCACATTTTCGAAGACGAAATAATTGGCGTCCAGTTCCACCGTCAACCGCAGAAATTCGAGCAACAGGCCATTCCGAGGATCGTCGAGAGCGCGCTTACCGATAAGAGAAAAGCCCTGGCATGGCGCGCCTCCGAACACAACATCGACTGTCGCGCTGCCGAGTCTCGCGGCTGATCGAATCGCCCTCCCATTGATGCGAGACGCGTTATCGCATATGGAGACGCAGTTGGGAAAGTTGAACTCATGCACTGCGCAATGCACTGGGTCGATTTCGACGGCAGCCCTGACGTCAAAGCCAGCCTGCTCAAATCCCAGAGACAGACCGCCCGCCCCGGCGAACAGGTCTATCCCGACCGGCCGGCGAGCGTTCTTCGGTTCCCGCGCCAAGAAACTCATTCAACCGCTCCACGAGTGATAAGGATTGCTCTCATCACATTACACCGCAGTTGGCCAAGTGTGCCGACGAAGCGCAACTGAAGGGAGGTTCGGTTCGCTCGCGTTACTTACCCGCGCTCCAGCGCGCTGCGATCCCATTTAGCCAGCTTGGCAGCGGCTTCGTAGGAGCTTTGCAGGAACTGCAGGAGAGCTTCATCGGGGGATGGCTCGGCGCGGAAGTCGTCGTACTTCAGGATGAATTCGCCGAGGGTGACGTTGTACGTTGCGGCGGCTGGCTGGATCGTCGCCGCTTCCAGGCCTGCGGGGGCAGGCGCGGCGTAGCAGTAGAAGGCGGCGTCGCCGAAGCCGCCGTTGCCGGGCCAGAAGCCTGCGCTGATCACCTCGTGCGAGTAGGCCTCTCGCGTGATCGCGTCTGCCCCCTCGCGACGCGGCGCAGGCCGACCGGAGAAGCGCGTGACCGCGAGGTCGAAGCTCCCCCAGAAGAAATGGACAGGGCTCACCTTGCCGATGAAGCGCGAGGAGAACTGCTGGAAGATCTGGTCGGAGCGGACGAGCACGCGCCAGAAGCGGTGGGCGTACTCCGGGTCATAGGAGGCGTGGCTGGCGTCCTGGGCGAAGGGAATCGGATCGGCCAGCTCGCATGGGACGGGGTTGATTTCCACCGGGACGCCCAGCGCGCTGAGGCACCGCTGGTACTCGCTGTAGAAGTCAGCGACGCTCTGCGCGTGCAGGGGCATGGACAGCATCGCGCCGCTGCTCAGCCGAAAGCGCAGATCGTGGCTGACGAAATCGAATTCGATCTCCAGAAGCTCGTCGCGATACGGCATCGCAGAAGTGCACAGGCCGCGCGCGCTGACGTAGAGAGGAACGTTCCACCAGTGGGCCTGCAGAGGGCTGAGAGCGAGCCGCGTCTTGCCGACAATCTGCGTCCACATGTGCAGCGTGTCGGCGGTCTCGCTCCAGTTTGCCCACTTCAGCTCTGGCCATTTCGGTTCTGGCCAGGAATCGGGGTTGGCTGCATGCTTCACGCTAAGGCCTTCCATTCGTCGTTGGCTGCACGTCCATTGGCTTCACGTTGCCGCAATCGGCGCTCAGGTAGCGGCTCTCCGATTTGACATCCATGGTCGTCGAGGTTCCGGCTCCATGCTGCGCCGCAGAATCCTGGACAAACGTCATATGCATCGTGCTGTGCACCTGCTCCGGGCTGTCGAACACGGCGTCCATGTGAGCCACCGCTTTCCCCTGGCCCGGCTCTGTGCAAGTCAGGTCCAGAGACATGCCCTTCGCGGTCATCAACTTGTTGGTGATAGTGCAGTTCCTGGCCTGGCTGTTTGCGAACGATTTTTCCCAGTCGGCAGCAGTGTGGCAGGTCTTCGTTTCGACCGTGCGCGGCGGCATGGCCATGGCGCCTCCCGGCGCGTTCATTTGCGCAGCCATTTCCGGCGGCAGATGCATGGTGGTGGTCACAGTGGCGGTGTTCTGCCACAGACCCATTTTGATGGGCGGAGCGCTTTGCGCCCAAGCCAACTGCCCTGCCGCCACTACCAGTCCTGACAAAACCATTTTCCGCATACGCATGACCTTGCTCCTCGCTGCCCCGGCAGCTTCGCACTTCTCTATTAAAATTCTGCGCCCGCAACAGGGGAAAGCAGGAACGAAAATCAAGGACATTTTGCGACATCCTGTGATTTCACTGGTGCGGCGTGCAGATCATCCGAGGAGACAACTCGGCGTTCCTGCGTCCATACTCCTGCTGTGCAAAACGTTCAGGTCGTTGTTCCTCCGCGCATGTTAGGATGTCTGCGTTCAGCCGTTAAGATGTCCAGTGATGCCCTCCCAATCCAACATTAAGTTTCTGCTGGATCTGCCCCGAAAGCTGCGGCAGCCTCGATACGCAGAGCATTAGAAATGTGTACCCCTGAGATGCCGGTGCGACTTGACCAGTTTTGCAGCCTTTGGAAGAGGTGCATATGCAAGTAACACTGCGCGAGCTTGCGACCGCTGCGCATGGCCTGCTGTTCGGCGGGTTCTTTCTTTTTGCAATCTTCGGCGTGCTGGTCGAGCTCGTCCGCTCGGCCCATGTGAAGGGAGCGTCGGACCTCACAGCGCGCGGGTGCTCGCTGGCGAGGGTCTACATGATCGCAACGGCCGGGTTGGGCTGGGCCGCTGTCCTGCTGGGCGCATACGCTGTCTATCCCTGGTATCGCGCCATTCCGCCTGCGGGTGCCGCCGACCTGAGTCTGTATCCGCAGCGTCTGCTGCTGGCAAGCGCCACCACCTCTGGCTGGCACAGCCTGGGCATGGAATGGAAGGAGCACGTCGCGTGGTTCGCTCCGATTGTGATGACGATGGCGGCCTATGTGGTGGCGAAGTATCAGGGAAGCCTCAGGACGCACCCGCAGGTGAAGCGGGGGCTGATCCTGTTCACGACGACTGCCCTGCTGGCTGCGGGAGTCGCTGGGTTCTTCGGAGCCATGCTGGATAAGGCCGCGCCGATCAAGGGCGGGGGAACGATCACTCTCATGAGAAGTGCGAAATGACGATGGCAACGGAGCAAGAGGTGGATCACCCACTGGAGCTGGCAGTGGCCCTTCCAAACGGATCCGCTGGAGCGGCCATTCTGTCGGCTGGAGCAGGCTGCTTCGCTTTGGGCGTCCTTGCTGTTGCTGGAGACGCCTCCAAATCAATGGCCCATTGGCTCACGTTCTACAAGCCCACGGGACCGCTCTCCGGCGTGAGTTCGACGGCCATCCTGCTTTGGCTCGCGCTGTGGCTGATCCTGGGCCGGCTCTGGCGGTCGAAGACAGTCGCCATCGCGCGCGTCAATGCGTTGGCCTTTGTGCTTTTGCTGGCGGGAGTGCTGCTCACATTTCCGCCGTTCGAGGATCTCCTGCTGAGGAAATGAGCAGACCTGACTGCTGGGAAAAGTTTGCTTACGGCGCGGCTTCAGCCGCTGAGATGCGCTTTTCGTTTCCCAGAGCCAACCATATGTCGTGCAGCGCTGGCTGGCGGAGGGCCGTTCAGCTTGCTGCCAGACGCGCGGGTTGGCCCCTGCGGCTGACGATGGCGAGGCGTTCGGTGCCGAGGATCTTCTTGGCCTGCAGACGGGCGTGGGTGGCCCAGGGGCCTACGGGGTCCAGGCGGACATAGGCCAGCCAGTGGCGCAGGGCGCGGCGGCGTTCTCCCTGCCGCTCGTAGGCCAGCGCCAGGTTGTAGTGGGCGTCGGCGTAGTTTGGCACCAGGCGGATGGCGGCCTGGTAGGCGGTGATGGCCTCGTCGAGCCGCTGCAGCTCATCCAGCGCGTTGCCCAGGTCGAACATCGCGAGAGCGTACTCCGGGTCGGCGACTGTGGCGCGGCGGTAGAGATGCTCGGCCTGGACGAATTCGCGCCGATTGTAGTGGATGGTGCCCAGGTTGATGCAGGCGGGCGCGTGGTTGGGATGCCTCTCGATAATTTCCTCGTAGATGTCCACCGCATCCTTCAGGGTCGCCGGATTCTCCTCCAGTTGCACGGCCCGCTGGAACATCTCCTGGGCTTGCGCCTGATGGGCGAGCCGGTCCGCAGCGTCGGAAGCGGGCGTCTTGCCGAGCACGGCGAGCTCCGCTTGCGCAGGCGCGGCGAAGTCGAAGAGGAGTTGCTGCGAGACGGGATCCATCCAATGCCCGCTATGGCGGAAGGCAAGGCGCGATCCGTTGCGCATGGCGCTGGCCTGCAGCAGAGGGTTGGCCACGCCAGAGACGCGCTGCATGGCGCTGACCGAGGCGCGGATGCTGGCGGAGGAGATGTGCGTGGCGCGCAGATCCCGCAACTTGCGCAGTTGAACGAGATCCTGGAAGGTGAATTGGTCGCCGGAGGCGACGAGGCCTGCGCGCTCCCAACCTTGCAACTGGCGTTCTCGCAGATGCAGGATGCGGAGCACGTCAAGACGTGTGTAGCGCGTCGCTGGGGTGATCTCGATTGGCACCGTGGTCACACTCTAGGTGTGAGTATGCTCAACTCCTCCGCCTTGAGGCAAGCGGTTTGAGGCCGCTTCCGCAAGAAAGCAGTGGATAAGCTGTACCAAACTTGGTTCGCAGCAGAATTGAGGCAGGGCCGAGGCGGATGGAAGGTGCGCTGGAAGGACGCTGGGCTGAAGCAGTGGAGCGGGAAGCCATCGAGGCTATGAGCGAGGAAGACCGAATGAACGACCCTTCTGCGGCGTCACGCTCCACCGGAATGCGGTCGGATCAGAGGGCTCGCGATCCGCTGCGAGGAGCGATGCTCAGGCGTTCTCTTCCGCATCGGAAGCGCCCGCGCGCGCTGCGACAATGGTGGGCGCGAGGAGCATGGCGACAAAAGCGAGAGCTAT
>JAJZHR010000124.1 GCA_021810815.1 Acidobacteriota bacterium
CTATGCGGCTCTATGCAACGCCGTGCAAAGGCCAAAAATCAGACTCTTAATCGACAGGTTGTAGGTTCGATTCCTACCGCGTCCACCAATCCTTTCCATTCTTTTGCCTGATTCCTGAAAACTCCGTTCAACTGCGCGCGGGCGGCGCGGGGGATTGAAGGGTGCGCAGGACGGCCCACATCATCGCGACGAGCAGGCAGGCCGCTCCCGTGGGCACCAGCAGGCCTTCGCGCAGCGATCCGGTCTGCGTGGAGACCCAGCCCGTCATCCAGGGAAAGGCGGCCGATCCCAGCCCAGCCAGGAGAAACACTCTGGTGCCTCGGTAGCGGGGAAGAACCAGCGTCAGCAGGGTGGGGTACAGGGGGCCGAGTCCGGCTCCCACGCCAAACGCGGCTGCCAGGAGCCACGCCGGCGATACCATGATGGACAAAACGCAGGCGGAGACGGCGGTCAGCCACAGATGGGTGCGCAGCGTGGCCGCGGAGGATATGCGCGCCATGGCAGGGAGGGAATGCAGAGCCCTGCTGAGAAGCAGACCTGCCCAGAAAGCCGAGGTTGCGGTGACCGCTCCTGCGACGCTGTGGTCGAGCCTTCGCGCGTAGGTGGTCATCCATCCTCCCATGGCGCTCTCCACGCCGACGATGAAGGCGGAGAAGATGCCGAGCAGAATCGGGAGCGAGGCGTCTCTTGCGCTCGCCCTCTGCGGCATGGGCTGCTGGCCGCTGGGGAACTTCAGTTCGACAGCGAGCACCCACAGGCAGGACAGGGCGAATATGGAGCCTATGGTGGCGAAAAGATAGCCGACTCGCGATGTGTGCAAGGCATGCCGCGCGAGGGAAGGGCAGGCCAGAGCGCCGAGCGCCCAGAGCATGTTCAGGCGATTCATCTCGCGCGAGCGCCTCTCTCCAGAGCGCTGCGAGCGCAGCAGGCTGATGGACGTCATCGCGATCCCCAGGCCGACGCCGTAGCCGAAGATCAGAGGGAAGACCTGATGGCTGCCAGCCCGCAGGAGCAGAAAACAGCAGGCGGTGAGGAGCAGGAGCCCCCGCGCCAACGAATGGACGGTGTTTCCGCGGCTTAGGGCCGCGCCGAGTGACGCTCCCAGCCACGCCAGCAGAAACAGATAGCCGCCATCGCGATCGCTCAGGGACCAATGGGAAAGGATGGCGGGCAATGCGGACCCGAGAAGCGCGGTTCCCACTCCGGTGAGGACAAAGATGGACGACAGGACCGCAGTCGAGGCGCGGGCCATGCTCTGCTGGTCAAACTGTTCATCCGCCTCCACCACTGGACAGGATGCTTCTGCTGTCTCGCTCATCCGTGTTCGCGCTCCGTCAAAGACATTCGCTGCTGAAGTGCCATCTGCTGCGCCATGGTCGCTGGCATCCTCTCCGTGCTGGCTCTGCCGCAGCGAGCAAGGCTCCTGGGAGCGATGTCATGCCGAGCTGGGGCCATGGGGCGAGCCGACGCAGGTCCATCGGGGGGCATCAGGAGCGCCACATGGGGAGCGCGCCGCGAGCAGAGAGCGCTTGAACTGTTCGAGACGATGATAATACCTCCGAACGTGCAGCTTTGGCTGCGCGGAATCGATGGGGCGAACCATGTTCGGCGGGTTCCGGCGGCTCTCCGGCGGAGCGGAGGGAGCTGCGATGCTGCGGTTCCTTGGGGAGCCTTCTTTTTAGCGGGAGCCTTCCTTGAAAAGGACATCCGCATTTGAAAGAGCCGTCCTGAGCGGCCCTGCTGCTTGCCGGAGAAAGCGCGGCGCTCTTCGCGAAGCTTTGAATTCAGATGTGTGAGCCAGCTTCTATCCAGAGATTGCGACTTTCGTGCGAACTTCCAGTGCGAACTTCCAGTGCGAACTTGTAGCGCGTTCCTCCAGCGCATTCCATCCGAATGGCAATTTCCGAAGTTATTGTTCGCAATAAATCCAAGTCAAAATGCAGCCAATTTATTTATGTCGTCGATGGGCCGAATGTGGCCATGCGACGACATATCTATCGCTATCTTGTACATCTTACGGTGAGTAGGAACAAGCAAAAGATATTGCACAGGAACACCGCAGGCGACGATGCGGGGAAGTACATCAGGATCGTCTGGATTCGAAGCTGGGAAGATCAACCATGCTTGCACGGAAAATAATTCTTTTGAAATACGAGGCATGACCGAAATGACAAGGAATGCGAAAAAACAAACCAAGCATCCACACTGCAAGCCGCCTGTCAGAGGAATAGCTGCGCGAGCCAAATCTGCAAATCGTTGTAGGCTATTGGCCTAAAACAGATGGGCGCATGCAAGAAAAAGCGTCCTATGAAGAAATGGTATTCAGGCGCATGCATAACTCACTCACTCTTCATCATCACGAACAGATCGCGGCGCAGGCTGTGGTCGGCTCCTTAGAAGTCGAGCAGGCATGTTCTTCCCAGCAGCGCAGATATAAGGCCGCAAAATTCATTACCTGCCAGGCACATCAGTTCAGAAGTTCGGCGCCCAACTGAACCGGCCTCGAAACAAGCAAAACGCACGGAGGTCACACTAAAATGCAACCGGCGACAGTACTGGAATTCGAGGAGACGCTCCCTCGGGGTGTTGTGCAGGAGATGCCTGTATCCGGCACCGCCGGATGGAGCTTCAGTCCAGCCTTCGGAACGGTGGAGCTGTTCGCCGATGCGCTGACTGTTCTGTGTGGCGTTCAAGTGCTCTATGAGGTGGCGCGCACGCGGCTCCATTATCCGGAGATGCTTGCCGGGAACCATTTGTGGGCCTTCTGCATCGGAGTGGCGCTGCTGATCGTGCTGAATCTGGAGCGCACCGGGACCTATCGCAGCAGCGGCAGTCTGCTCCGCATCCGGGAAACCGCGGTTGTTCTGGAAGCGTGCTTCCTGAGCTTCGTGATCGCGGTTCCGGGGGCGTATGTGCTTGGCAGTGCCGGGGAGGCCTGGTTGCTGGTGTTCGCCATCCCGCTTCTGGCGGTGATGCTGGTGATCGAAAAGCAGGTTCTTCATTCCATCTTCGACGTACTGCGGCAAAAGGGGTATGGGGTGCGGCGCGTCCTGATCTATGGCGCTGGAGCGTGCGGAAAGTCGCTCTACTCGGCGCTGATCCGTTCTCCCAAGCAGGGGCTACTTCCGGTGGCGATTATTGATGATGGGACGGGAGAGAATGGGGTTCAGGTTCATGCCAGCTCGTACCGCAGGGAAAGGTTCCTGACCAGCGCCGCTGCGGTGTTCCGCGCCTCTCTGGTGCGGGCCCATCAGGCGGACATGGTGATTGTGGCATCGCGCAATCTGCCAAAAGCGGCCGTGGACGCGGTTGTGAGCGAGAGCAGGCTGGCAGGCGCCAGCGTCGCCTTCGCGGCCGATTTCGACTGCGACGGCATCCCGTCGATGGACTACATCGACCTGGATGGCCAGCTCATCTACAGCATGCACATGCGCAAGCCCGCCCTTGTGCAGCGCGCGGCCATGCGGGCGCTGGATATTGCCGTCTCATCGGCTGTGATGGTGGTGATCGCACCGCTGCTGGGGATCCTCGCGCTGGCGGTCAAGCTGGACTCCGACGGGCCTGCGCTGTTTCGGCAGCAGCGCGTGGGCAGGGACGGGCGGCGCTTCGTGATCTACAAGTTCCGCACGATGCACACCAACCTGTGCGTGGATGATGTCAGTCCGATGTCTTCGGTGGACCCGCGCATCACGCGCTGCGGCCGCTGGCTGCGCAAGACGAGCCTGGATGAGTTGCCCCAGCTGATCAATGTGCTGAAGAACGACATGTCCCTGGTGGGGCCGAGGCCGGAGATGCCCTTCATCGTGTCGAAGTATACGAGCAACGAGCGCCGCCGCTTGACGGTGAAGCCGGGAGTGACGGGCCTGTGGCAGATCAGCGCGGATCGCCGGTTCCCGATCCACGAGAACCTGCAGTACGACCTTTACTACATCAAGCACCAGTCGGTTTTCATCAACTTTGCCGTGCTGATTCATACGGCCTTGTTCGCAATGCAGGGCACCTGACGCAGAGGCGCGCAAGGAAGCCCTGATGCAGTACGCAGATGCAGTCCGTTCGCGGGTCAAGCCGCGCTGATGATGCAGCATCGTATGCAGCATTCATGGATGCGCTCAAGCCACTTCAAAGCGCAGTTTGATCCAAGGCTTCCACGGCCCCTTTCAGGTTTCTCAAAAGAGCGGAATCTGGCTATTTGCAGGATCTCATCCCTTGCATCGCAAAGCTGCACAGGGGTCGGCTACCAACTACGGAGGAAACCAAATGAGCATCGCCATTATCACAGGTTCGGCAGGTTTGATCGGATCGGAGGCTGCGCGCCATTTCGCCGGCCAGGGGATGGACGTAATCGGGATCGACAACGACATGCGTTCGAAGTTTTTTGGCGCTGAGGCGTCGACGGAGTGGAACGGCCGCGAGTTGTCGCGCACGCTGAGCAGCTACCAGCACAAGACGATCGACATACGCGACCGCGAGGCCATCGAGCGGCTCTTCAGCCAATACGGGAAGGAGATCAAGCTGGTGGTGCACACGGCCGCGCAGCCATCGCACGACTGGGCGGCGCGCGATCCGCACACGGACTTTGGCGTGAACGCCGTCGGTACGCTGACGATGCTGGAGGCAACGCGTCAATACTGCCCCGAGGCCGTCTTCATCTTCACCTCGACGAACAAGGTATATGGCGACACGCCCAACCGGCTTCCTCTTCTGGAGCTGGAGACGCGCTGGGAGATCGACCCGTCCCATCCCTATGTCGGCGGCATTCCCGAGGACATGAGCATCGACCACAGCATGCACAGCGTCTTCGGAGCGTCGAAGGTGGCGGCGGATGTGATGGTGCAGGAGTATGGGCGGTATTTCGGCATGAACACGGTATGCTTTCGCGGCGGCTGCCTGACCGGCCCGGCCCACTCCGGAACGCAGTTGCATGGATTCCTGGCCTACCTGATGAAGTGCTGCGCCACGGAGACGCCGTACACGGTGTTTGGCTACAACGGCAAGCAGGTGCGCGACAACATCCACAGCCACGACCTGATCCAGGCGTTCGATGCGTTCTTCCGCAGCCCGCGCCAGGGAGAGGTCTACAACATGGGCGGAGGGCGGTTCAGCAACTGCTCCATGCTGGAGGCCATCGCCATGTGCGAGAAGATCACCAACCTGCGGCTGCAGTGGACGTACACCGAGGGCAACAGGATGGGCGATCACATCTGGTATATCAGCGACCTATCGCAATTCCAGTCGCACTATCCCGAGTGGAAGCTGGCCTACGACGTGGAAGCGATCCTGAAGGAAAGCTACGTGTTCAACGCGGAGCGTTGGCAGCAGAAAAAAGAGGCGGTGCTCGCATGATCGATCTTGGAAAAAGGAATGTGCTTGGAGTGATGGTGGATGCCGTGGACTACGACGCGGCGGTCGCGCGGATCACCGACGCAGCGGAGGAGGGGCGCAGCTTCACGGTCTCCGCGCTCGCGGTGCATGGGGTGATGACCGGTGCAACGGACAAGGAGCAGCAGTACCGGCTGAATTCCATGGGGATGATTGTTCCCGACGGCCAGCCCGTGCGCTGGGCGCTGAACCTGCTGCATCGCACCAAGCTGGCCAACCGGGTGTATGGTCCCGAGCTGACCCTTCGGGTATTGAAGTCCGCGTCGGAGAGGGGTTTGCCTGTCTACTTCTACGGATCGACGCCTGCGATCCTAGCCGGCCTGGAGCGCAGGATACGTCAGATGCTTCCGGGAATCATCATTGCCGGAAGCGAGCCCTCGAAGTTCCGCAAGCTGGACGAGACGGAGCGTCACGATCTGGCTGAGCGCATCGCGGACTCGGGAGCGCGGATTCTTTTTGTCGGCCTCGGATGCCCGCGGCAGGAGGTGTTCGCGTACGAGATGGGCGGGCTGCTGCCCATGCCTCTGCTGGCAGTGGGAGCTGCGTTCGCCTTCCACGCGGGCGAGCTTCCGCAGGCCCCGCCACATCTGCAGAGCAGGGGACTGGAGTGGCTCTTCCGCCTGGTGCAGGAGCCTCGGCGCCTGTGGAAGAGGTACCTGATTTTGAATCCCTACTATCTGCTGCTGCTGGCCGGGCAATGGCTTGGGCTGCGGCGGTTCTCCTCGGTTGGAACTCCGCCCAGGGCGGCGATCAGCTACGGCTGAGTCGCGGCCAGGGCTGAGCCACGGCTGCCGCAGTTGGAAGCGAATTCGCATTTGAGAGGACGATTCTGAGTGAACATTTGGAGGAATATATGCAAGTTCTAGTCACTGGCGGCGCAGGTTTTCTCGGTTCCCATCTTTGCGATGCGCTGGTCGCGGAGGGCAACCGGGTTCGTTGCGTGGACAACCTGCTGACCGGAAGCACGGAGAACCTGTCGCAGCTCCGCAACGAGCCGCGCTTCGATTTCATCGAGCAGGACATCTGCGAGAGCTTCGATCCGGGCAGCTTCGATTTCGTGTTCCACTTCGCTTCGCCGGCAAGCCCCTTCGATTACCTGGAGCATGGAATCGAGACGCTGCGGGTGGGTTCCGTGGGGACGCTGAACGTGCTAGAGCTGGCGAAGAAATACAGCGGCGGCTACCTGGTCGCGTCCACCTCGGAGTGCTACGGGGACCCGGCGGTGCATCCGCAGGTGGAGAGCTATTGGGGGAACGTCAACCCCGTTGGGCCGCGGTCGGTGTACGACGAGGCGAAGAGGTTCTCAGAGGCGGCCACCATGGCCTACCACCGCTACCACGGCGTGGACACGCACATTGTGAGGATCTTCAACACGTACGGGCCGAGGCTGCAGGCCAACGACGGGCGCGTGATCTCCACGCTGATGCGGCAGGCGCTGCAAGGGGAGCCGCTGACGATCTTTGGCGACGGCTCGCAGACGCGCAGCTTCTGCTATGTGGACGATGAGGTCGAGGGCATACTGCGTCTGTCGCGCAGCAGAGAGCACCTTCCGGTGAACATCGGCAATCCGGTCGAATTCACCATCCGCGAGTGCGCCGAGATGGTGCTGGAAGTGACCGGATCGGACAGCCCGATCGTCTTC
>JAJZHR010000125.1 GCA_021810815.1 Acidobacteriota bacterium
CAGGATGTGAGAGAAGCTTTGGCGCGGCAATGGGACCGCCGATCTGGTAGACGGGCTGCCCATTCTTGTCTGTTCCGGCAACGGCCGGTTCAGCGGAGACGCGATTTGCGAGCCAGGGCTTCAGGTTCTTCGGAGCGTCGGGATCGGCGGTTGAGAACTGCGCCTGGTTGGGCGAGAGAAGGATCATAGACCACTCGGAGAGGCTCTTGTCCGTGTCCTGCACGACGATGTGGAGCGCTTTGCCAACGAAGAAGGTGCGGAGGATGGGAGAGTTCCCCGGTCTGGACGCAGCGTCTGTCATGTCGCCGTTCTCGTTGTTGCTGAAGCGGCCATTGGTCATGGAGCCGGTGAAGTGGTCACCCTGAGGAACGAGGGTCATGGTGACGAAGGGTTTGCCCTGGAACATCCACTGCCATGATCCGGCGTAGGGCTTGAGATCGTCTGAGACGACGGCGGCAGGCTGGAAGTTGAAGGCGGTGGCGGCGAGGCAGCATGAGGCGAAGAGGAGCGAGCAGAGGACGACCAGGCTCGCTGTGGACCAACGGCTGAGGCGGGGCGTGCGGTCAATGAGTGTCATGATGCGTTTCTCCAGATTGCGGCCCTCAAAAATGCCGAGAGCGTGAATGGGTTGGGGCGCGGGGCCGGAAAGGGATTCTGCGATGTGGACGAGGGAGCGTGCGTAGGCAGGCGCGTCTCCGAGGCTTTCGGCGGCCAGATGGTCGCACACAAGTTCGCGGGTTTCCGTGATGCGGCTGCGCAGAAAGAGCGCGACCGGGTGGTATGCGACGGGAAGCGCCAGCACCTCGTAGAAGATGTTGAGGAAGAAATCGAGGCGGTGGATGTGCGCTGCCTCGTGGGCGAAGATTGCGGCGAACTCTGCCTCCGACGCTCGCGAACGGATGGAGGTTGGGAGCAGGAGGATCGGACCGCGCGCATGCAGGGTCGCAGGCGCGGAGATCTGATCGGAGAAGAGGATTTGCGGCTTGACCAGATGGAATCGCGCTTGCGCTGCGGACCATAGCTGGTCGACTGCGGGCGGAATCGAAGCGCACCCTGAACGGTCAACCAGAGACAAGGCTCTCCGCCACGCCCAGAGGAGACTTGCCGCGCGATAGCAGACGAAGCCGATCCATGCGAAGAGGAGAAGATTTGCGACCGTGGGAAGAGCAAACATGTCTCCGCGATGCGAACTGGCAGGGCCGGCGTAGGAGCCGGAATCCAGCAGCAGCGTGATGGCCGAAGAAGTCTTCGGGTGGGCCTGCAGGGATTCCCACCGAACAGCCAGCCAGCCGCTGGTGGTCACCAGAGGCACGGTTGCGCTGGCTATCAGCGTAGCCACCCAGAGCCGATGCTGGACAATCGCGCTCGTTTTGCGCAGCAGAAGAGAGCAGAGGAGAGCCGCGAGAGCAATGGCAGGCACCTGCCAGACGGAATTCAGAAGATAGGTCAACAGAACACGGTGGAGTTCAATCATGGCTCTTCTCCTTTTTCCCTTTCTGCTCCTTTTCCTTCTGCTGCTTTTCCTCTTCCTGGGCAAGCTGCCGGGAGATCCGGGCAAGCTTTTTCGGGTCGAGCTGGCGAGACTTCACCAGATTCATGAGGAGCATTTCGACGGAGCCTCCGAACATGCGGTCGAGCATGTCTTTGACGGCGTATCCGCTGGCGGCCTCATGCGTTACGGATGCTTCATATTGGTAGGCTCTACCGCGCAGCGTGCGACGCACCTTCTTCTTGCGGTGGAGAACATTGAGCATGGTCTGGATGGTGGTGTAGGCGAGGGCAGGGGAGCCGTCGAGGCGGTCCTGAAGGCGCTCCTGGACGGACTGCACATTGGCAGGGCCATGCTCCCAAAGGACCTGCATGATGCGCAGCTCCAGGGGGGTGAGGGATTCGGATGTTTTCTTGCGTTCTGCCATGGGTGGCTCCTAATGAATTAGGACAATAGGCCGGAGGGGGATGGTTTGTCAACTAATAAATTAGGAGAAAGGGTGGAGGTTGAGTTGCGCTGCTGCCTCCGGCTGGAAATTGGCGGATGAGGGCGGGAAAGACGGATGGGATGGAGCTATGAGCTGTGAGCTTTGAGCTGTGAGCGGAGCGGCCGGGTTGGGGTTTTGGCTGATAGTCTTAAGGTTCGCTGACGAGGGAAAAGCGGCGAATGAGGCTAGGACGCGGATGGCGGTTTATCTGGTGACTGGGGCGGCGGGGTTCATTGGGTCTCACCTGGTGGATGCTTTGCTGGAGCGCGCTGGCGGAGATACGGTGCGCGGGTTGGACAACCTTTGCACCGGCCGGCTGAGCAACCTGAGCCGGTTGGCTTCGCCCGGGGCAGGGTCTGTTCGAGCAGGCTCCGTGCTGGACAGGATCGACTTCCGCGAGGCGGATCTGCGGGACTTCGATGCCCTGCTGTCGGCTTGCGAGGGCGTGGACTGCGTGTTCCACGAGGGTGCTCTGCCGAGCGTTCCGAGGTCGGTGAAGGAGCCGGTTCCGAGCCATACATCCAACATTGATGGGACCTTCAACCTGCTGGAGGCGGCGCGGCAGATGGGGGTGAAGCGGGTTGTGTATGCTGCGTCTTCGTCTGCGTATGGCAATCAGCCGGGATTTCCCCGGGTGGAGACGATGGCTCCGCAGCCGCTGTCGCCGTACGCGGTGCAGAAGCTGGCGGGACAGTACTACATGCAGGCGTATGCGAACGTCTATGGCATGGAGACGGTGAGCCTGCGCTACTTCAATATTTTCGGGCCCCGGCAGGTGCCGGACTCGCCGTACTCGGGCGTGATGGCGAAGTTCATTTTGCAGATATTGAAGGGCGAGCGGCCGACGATCCAGGGAGACGGCGAGCAGGGGCGCGACTTTACCTATATCGACAATGCGGTGCAGGCGAATCTGCTGGCTGCGGCGGCTCCTGCGGAGAAGGTTTCGGGGCGGGTGTTCAACGTGGCCTGCGGAGAGCGCTATACGCTGAACCAGACGTACGCGGTGATTGCGCGGCTGCTGGGATATGCGGAGGGGCCGCTGTATGGGCCGCCGCGACCGGGGGATGTGCGGGATTCGCTGGCGGATATTTCGGCAGCGCGGGAGGCGTTCGGGTATGCTCCTGCGGTGGGGTTCGAGGAAGGTCTGCAGAGGACCATCGACTGGTACAAGGCGGAGTTCCGCAGGTCGGCAGCGGCGGATGAGGACCACTTGAACATGATCGAGAAGGAATGGCGGGAGGGCAAATACCGTGGGTGCAGTTGAGACAACGCGGCCTGCTGCTGCTTCAATTCCCGCTGCTGCTGCGGCTTCGGTTCCTGCTGTGAGCGGGGCGCTTGCGGAGTGGCTTGGACGGGTGGAGCGGAGAGAGGCGCGGATTGGCATTATCGGCCTGGGGTATGTGGGCCTGCCTCTGGCGCTGCTCTTCAGCGAGGAGAGGTTCCGCGTGACCGGGTTCGATGTGGACCCGTCGAAGGTGGAGATGCTGAACGCGGGAGCGTCGTACATTCACCGGATTGAGCCGGAGCACATACGGTCGGCGCAGGCGCAGGGGTTTGGAGCGACGGCGGACTTCGCTGAGATTGCGGCGATGGACGCTGTGCTGATCTGCGTTCCGACGCCGCTGAACGACCATCGCGCGCCGGACATGAGCTACATCGTGGCCACGGTGGAGAGCATTGCGCCGCATCTGCGCTCGGGGCAACTGGTGGTGCTGGAGAGCACGACGTATCCGGGGACGACGGAAGAGATCGTGGTGCCGATTCTGGAGCGGTCGGGGAAGACGAAGGTGCTGCGCGGGGGCGGCGATCCTGCGGATGGCGTGATGGTGGCGTTTTCGCCGGAGAGGGAAGACCCGGGGAATACGAGCGTGGCGCGGCGGGATATTCCGAAGGTGGTCGGAGGCGTGGATGCTTGCGCGACGGCTGCTGCTGCGGCGCTGTATGGTGCGATCTTCCGGCGCGTGGTGACCGTCTCCAGCCCTGCGGCGGCGGAGATGACCAAGCTGCTGGAGAATATCTACCGCAGCGTGAATATTGCGCTGGTGAACGAGCTGAAGCTGCTGAGCCTGCGCATGGGGATCGACATCTGGGAGGTGATCGAGGCGGCGTCGACGAAGCCGTTCGGTTTCCAGGCGTTCTATCCGGGGCCGGGGCTGGGCGGGCACTGCATTCCGATCGATCCGTTTTATTTGAGCTGGAAGGCGAAGGAGTTCGACTTTTCGACGCGGTTCATCGAGCTTGCGGGAGAGGTGAACGAGGCGATGCCGGCTCACGTGGTGCAGAGTGTGGCGTCAGCGCTGAATGGGCACAAGAAGCCGCTGAACGGGTCGAAGGTGCTGGTGCTGGGGCTGGCGTACAAGAGGGATGTGGACGATCTGCGGGAGTCGCCGGCGCTGACGATTATCGAGCTGCTGCAGCGCGAGGGGGCGGAGGTGAGCTACAACGACCCGTTCTTCCCGACGGTAGGACGCGGCCGGAAGTACCACCTGGATATGACGTCGGCTCCGCTGGACGACCTTTCAGGCTATGATTGCGTGCTGATTGTGACCGACCATTCGAGCTACGACTACGCGGACATCGTGGAGCGGTCGCAGCTGGTGGTAGATTCGAGGAATGCCACGCGGGGCAATCCCTCGCCCAAGATTGTACGTTGCTGAGTAGCACGCTGCGTGGCTGGCAAGCGGTCGAAGAACCGTGCCAGGCCGGTTGAATTCCGTTACGGCACAGCCAGTTCCTTTTCTGCACTCCTTCCCTTTCTCTTCCATGTCCTTGATTGACTCCTCCCCTCCCGCCAAGGAGGATGGAGCCATCTGTTCGAACCTGACATGGGAAAGTCCACCGAGCACGTTGAGGTGTCGCAGACGCAACGGCATGGTCCGCATGCCGGGCCGAGGCGCGCCGCCGGAACGATGCCTGCTGGAAAAAGACTCTTCCGGACGTGGGATCGAGCCTGCCTGCTGAGAGTGCTGGTCGCGTTTGCCTGCCTTGCTGCACCTTTGCTGGCCTGGGCCCAGTCGCCGGACGCAATCGCAGGGAGAAATGCAGAGCAGGCGATGGTTCGGCGCAGGGCGGAGGTGCGTCTGCGGCGGGAGAGGCAGTTTCTCGCGGGCAGGCAGGTGGATGCAGGGCTGCGGCAGGCCGGGGCTTCGCCAGCGCAGCAACTGATGGCCGCCCGCAGGCAGCATCTTGCATTGTCCCAGGCTTTGGCAATGGCGGCGGCGAAGGAGAGCAGCGGCGCGGTCGCTTCGCTGAGCGCGAATTGGCAGGCGGTTGGGCCATCGCAAATTTCGAGCGCGCTTTTCGGCGAGGTGACGGGGCGGGTCACCAGCATCGCGATTGATTCCTCGGACGCGAGCGGGAACACGGTGTACCTAGGGACGACGGGCGGAGGCGTTTGGAAGTCAGTGAACGCTGCCGGGCCGGTGGCGTCGGCGACTTTCGCGCCGCTGACGGACACGCTGCCGGTCTTCAGCGCGAATGCTGCGACTCCGGTGATTCCTTCGCTCAGCATTGGCGCGGTGAGCGTTCAGCCGGGAGGGACGGGGATTGTTCTTGCCGGGACAGGCGATCCGAATGATGCTCTGGACTCCTATTACGGGACGGGCCTGCTGCGCTCGGCGGACAACGGGTTGACGTGGAGCATCATCCAGAATTCGCATGATGGAGTGGCTGGCAATCACTCTTTTGTGGGGGAAGGGTTCGCTGGATTCGCGTGGAGCAGCGCGACGCCGGGGCTGGTGGTGGCGGCGGTTTCGCAGGCGGCGCGGGGACAGGTGGTGAACGCGAGCAACGCGGGATACAGCGTGCAGGGGATCTACTACTCCAGCGACGCCGGGATCACGTGGCAGATGGCGACGATTCAGGACGGGGCGCAGGTGGTGCAGTCGGCGCAGTCGAACTTTGCCAGCTATGAGGGGAATCCTGCGACGGCGGTGGTTTGGAATGCGGTGCGGCAGAAGTTTTATGCGGCGGTTCGCTTCCACGGGTACTACGAATCGGCGGATGGAATGACGTGGACGCGGCTGGCGAACCAGCCGGGCGCGAACCTGACTACGGCGAACTGCCCGGTGAACGCGAACAATCCGGGCAGCCCGGCCTGCCCCATCTTTCGCGGGGCACTGGCGGCACAGGCGCAGACGGGGGACATGTTCGCCCTGACGGTGGACCTGAACAACCAGGACCAGGGACTTTGGCAGGATGTTTGCGCGAAGGGTTCGCAGACCTGCGCGAGCGCGACGGTCGCCTTCGGGACGCAGTTGACCGCGACACCGCTGGAGGAGGGGCCGATCAATCCGACGATTGCGCAGGGGGATTACGACCTGTGGCTGGCGGCGCTGCCGGCGGGAAGCGCGAGCACAACCGCGGGAGACACGCTGCTGCTGGTGGGGACGGAGGACATTTATCGCTGTACCCTGGCTGCGGGATGCGCGTTGCGGAATACGACGAACAGCAGCAGTTGCGCGGCGGCGAAGGTCGCAGGTTCGCAGCACGCTGTGGATGGGCTTGCTGCTCCCTCGGGGACGGCGGAGCCGCTGCTTTACTTTGGCAACGACGGCGGTTTGTGGAGGTCTGCAGACGGAGTGGACCAGCAGGCGTCGGTCTGTTCGGCGGACGATGCGCTGCACTTCCAGAATCTGAATGGAGGCGTGGGCTCGCTGGCGGAGGTGGTGAGCGTGGCGGAGCACCCGACGGACGCGACGCAGGTGATTGTGGGCGTGGGGGCGAATGGAAGCGCCAGCAGCACCGGCACCAGCAGCGCCACGAGCCCATGGGAGCAGTTGAGCACGGGCGAGGGCGGGGTTGCGGCCATCGACCCGGCCAATCCTTTGAACTGGTACCTGACGACCGGCGCAGGGGTGAGCATCACGCAGTGCACCAACGGAGGCGCATGCGCACCTGCGGATTTTACGGGTGTGGCGAACATCGGAGCGCCGCAGGTTTCGAACGACGAGGCGCTTCTGGATGCTCCTTACCTTCTTGACCCGGCGCTGCCTGCGAACGTGATCGTGGGCACGTGCAGGGTGTGGCGGGGG